>NZ_JASOKQ010000068.1:0-455 GCF_030216265.1 Corynebacterium sp. UMB0012 | reverse complement strand
GCGCCTCACGCAGCCTCAGACGCGTTTCTCCGGTTTCCTTGAGGGTAGACCACCCGAAACGCAATAAACCGCCACAGAGGGCCATACGCGCCCCGTAGCGCTCATATTCGGCCGCAAGCAGGTAAATCCCTCCCACGTCGTCAGAAACGCTTCTGTGAGCGTCCCAGGGCGCATCTGAGGGGGAATAGTCCGTGAGGTTCTGGAGTTCAGGATTTTTCATGCACACCACCCGATTGTGGGCGATGGCTCATCTGACGTGTTATCATTGCCATATCACCTGTGTTAGCCGTATCACCAATTCGAATCTCTACAGGTGGTCACGCCCCCGAACGATGCCCGTCGTTGCGGGGGTCGCTTTTAACGCGACCACTTCCGACAGAATACTTCCAAACCCATTTCGGAGCAAATGTGCCCTCAAGCCTTGCGGGACAAGGGCTGGAGGCCAATTTGAATCC
>NZ_JASOKQ010000067.1:0-463 GCF_030216265.1 Corynebacterium sp. UMB0012 | reverse complement strand
GGCATGGTGGTAGATTACCTTTCTTCCCAACCCAACCGGGCTGGATATCAGGTGTCTACCAAACAGGGGTCAGGTCCGAGTTTGCGCATCATGCCGGCCCAGCGGAGGGTTACTTTTCCGTCGTTGTCGACTTTGTCTCGGCGTAGGCGGTTGTCGGTGCCGATGGGGATATCGAGTGGCTGGGCTTTGGGCAGTCGGTTGTAGGCCTGAACTGGCGTTTGTCTGTTGAGTGCTCGGTGGGGTCGGTGGTTGTTGTAGTAGTCGATGATGTCATCGAGTTGTTGGTTTAGCTCGGCGATGTTGTGGGCAAATGGCCTTGTGTTCAGGGCTTTTGGAGTGTTTGGTGGAAGCGCTCGACTTTTCCTTGGGTTTGGGGATGGTATGGGGTTCCATTCTTTTGGTGGATGCCCATTTGGAGCAGTAGCTGTTCGAAGCCGTTGCGAGTGTCGGCTTTTCTGTAGAG
>NZ_JASOKQ010000066.1:0-469 GCF_030216265.1 Corynebacterium sp. UMB0012 | reverse complement strand
CTATGGTGATGATTTCCGACCGGCCAGCAGAAGTAGATGACCGAGCAGTACCAGGTCATTGGGAAGGCGACCTCATTCTAGGCGCGGGCAATAAGTCTGCAATTGGCACGCTAGTAGAGCGAACCACGCGCTATGTCATCTTGCTGCATCTACCTAATGGGCATAGTGCTACCGAAGTAAATGCAGCACTTACTAAAGCGATCGCTGGCTTGCCAGATCATCTCAAAGGCTCACTTACCTGGGACCAGGGAAGTGAAATGGCCTGCCATAAGGCCTTTTCTGTAGCTACAAATTGTCCCGTGTTCTTCTGCGATCCTGGCTCGCCGTGGCAGCGAGGCACCAATGGACTACTAAGGCAGTACTTCCCCAAAGGAACAGACCTAAGCCTCCACAGTGCAGCGGACCTAGAATTCGTCGCCATGCAACTCAACCGCCGCCCCCGCAAAACCCTGGGCTTTCAAACACCAGC
>NZ_JASOKQ010000065.1:0-524 GCF_030216265.1 Corynebacterium sp. UMB0012 | reverse complement strand
GGCTTAAACGACAAAATGTGTGTCTGGCTCGGCGTGTCGCGCGGGGGTTAGATTTGGCCTTTCTGGATGCCGATTGAGTGGGTGTAGTCGGTGTCGATAGCGTTGTCGTAGAGGGCTGGTCGTCCTGTTTCGTGGTCGGCTTGGTTCTCGTGTTGGGTCAGGGTGGAAACTTTGGCGAGTTGGTCCTGGCCCCAGTTGGACTGCCTGGCGATTCGTGCTGGATCGTCGGGCAGTTCGGTTTTTAAGTAGAGCCACCAATCCAGCATCCGGCGTTGTCGTTCGCCTGTTCTTCCGCGGTGTGTTCTGGCAAGTAGTTTGATCTGGGAGTTGATGCCGCCTTCAAGGCTGTTGGTGGTGGATTTAATCCGGTTTTTCTCCAGCACACCTTCTGGTGGGGTGAGGTAGACAAACAGCAGGTCGGAGCGCCAGAGGTGGTTGAGGCTGTTGTAGGCCTTGCGCACGTTGGGATGTGTCCACGTGCGGGTCCATGTACCTGTTTTAGGGTCTTTGACCGTGGTTTTCTC
>NZ_JASOKQ010000064.1:0-530 GCF_030216265.1 Corynebacterium sp. UMB0012 | reverse complement strand
AATGAGGTCGCCTTCCCAATGACCTGGTACTGCTCGGTCATCTACTTCTGCTGGCCGGTCGGAAATCATCACCATAGGGTCAACAAACCGCCTGCGGGCACTGCGCGTGCCACGAGGTCGACGTTGGGCGTGACCGCGACGCAGTGCAGCAGCGACTTCCTTTTTCAACTCGCCTTTAGCCTGGAAATACAAAGACTGATAAATAGTTTCAGGACACACGTACATAGTCTCATCACCGGGATAGCGACTGCGCAACCTCCCAGAAATCTGCTCCGGCGAGTACCTATCTTTCACCATCGCCCAGACCACGGTGCGCAAACGTGGATTGGCATCAATCTTGCGCTTTTTCGGTCTAAACCTACGCAACACCGATTTACGGTGCGCATGCGTGGGAAGATACACCCCAAATTCATCCCGGTTGCGTTTAAGCTCCTTGCTGATAGTGCCAGCAGAGCGCTGAAGACGCCGAGCTATCTCACGTACACCTTTGCCTTGCCGGTCAAGATCAAAGATGAGCTCGCGTTCTTCTA
>NZ_JASOKQ010000063.1:0-534 GCF_030216265.1 Corynebacterium sp. UMB0012 | reverse complement strand
AATAAAAGCTCCTTAGAAAGGAGGTGATCCACCCGCACCTTCCGGTACGGGTACCTTGTTACGACTTCGTCCCAATCGCCGATCCCACCTTCGACGGCTCCCTAACAAGTTTGGGCCACCGGCTTCGGGTGTTACCAACTTTCATGACGTGACGGGCGGTGTGTACAAGGCCCGGGAACGTATTCACCGCAGCATTGCTGATCTGCGATTACTAGCGACTCCGACTTCATGGGGTCGAGTTGCAGACCCCAATCCGAACTAAGGCCGGCTTTCAGCGATTCGCTCCACCTCACAGTGTCGCTGCGCGTTGTACCGACCATTGTAGCATGTGTGAAGCCCTGGACATAAGGGGCATGATGATTTGACGTCATCCCCACCTTCCTCCGAGTTGACCCCGGCAGTCTCTCATGAGTCCCCAACCAAATGCTGGCAACATAAGACAAGGGTTGCGCTCGTTGCGGGACTTAACCCAACATCTCACGACACGAGCTGACGACAACCATGCACCACCTGTACACCAGCCACAAAGGGAAA
>NZ_JASOKQ010000062.1:0-546 GCF_030216265.1 Corynebacterium sp. UMB0012 | reverse complement strand
GCGCTGAAGACGCCGAGCTATCTCACGTACACCTTTGCCTTGCCGGTCAAGATCAAAGATGAGCTCGCGTTCTTCTACCGATAAGTAGCGCGAAGAGATACGCCTATCGATACGCTGTTGCGGAATAACCTGGACTGGAACTGCTTGACGACCATCAACGTACTCAATTACCTGCATAAGCCTGTTATACAGCGCCACATCCGGGCCAGCCGGGACAAAAGGCACACGCCCGGTGGAAAGCTTAATGACACCTTTGTCTATATCAGCAGCATTACGCGGATGAATGCCACAGGCTAAAGCGGCATCTTTGCGCCCTAAAGCATTCGCACGCAGTTGCAGATAACTACACCGGCCAGTTGTGGCCGCAGCTTTTCGGCCATGCGGATTGCGCTTCCACAAACCAAGCTCAATACCGATCCGGTACACCGGAGAAGAGCCTATAGAAAGCTGGCGCGCAATATCCATCGGTGCCACACCTTCCAGCCACAGGCGAGCTATTTCCTCACTGTCATCCGAGCTAGTAGTCCTGCGGCGCTTGCGCGGCAA
>NZ_JASOKQ010000061.1:0-276 GCF_030216265.1 Corynebacterium sp. UMB0012 | reverse complement strand
TTGGCAGGGCTTAAGGGCCGGTATCTTGCACACTGCCAAGGGCTCCAGGAGGAAGAGCTCAGTGCCAGGGAAAGGAAGGGCTCGTGCAGGGCTCCTCCAGCGGTTGCTTGGCCGCCCAGACTCAGCGCTGCACGGAGTGCACCAGGCTCCGAGGGTCCCTGGCTGGGGTCTGCAGCCCCACACACCCGGAGGCTGACTCCCTGGGCGCCCAGCAGCTGCCTCACACACGTAGCTATCCTAGCGCTCTCCTCCCCAGCAGAGACGTGTGCAGCTGGT
>NZ_JASOKQ010000060.1:0-586 GCF_030216265.1 Corynebacterium sp. UMB0012 | reverse complement strand
GATTGGGACGAAGTCGTAACAAGGTACCCGTACCGGAAGGTGCGGGTGGATCACCTCCTTTCTAAGGAGCTTTTATTTTTCGGGTGCAGTTGCACCCTTGGTTGGTTGAGTATGCGAGTGTCATGCTGCCGGCCTTTTATTATTGAAAATTGTCCGGGTGAAACACACGCTCAAGAGACAAAATCCGAGTGTTTGAATGGCGCTTTGTGACACACGTTGTCCATGCACAGTTGAACAAGAAATAATGTTGTTTGTATGTTGGTGCATTGTTGGGTGTCTGGGGCATTATCCCCCTTTTTGTGCCTGACCATAAGGCTTGTTGACACTGTTGGTGTTGGCAGGGTGTGGTTGGGGTGTTGTGTGAGAACTGTATAGTGGACGCGAGCATTAAACACGCATTAAATGGATTGCTTATTTGTGGTTTGTTTGTGTGTGTTTGTGTGATTTCTTTTTTCTTTAATCAATTTTTTGTCAAGTTCACTTGTGTGGCCACCCGCATGTTTGTGTGTGGTGGTTTGTGTGTTCGTTATTAAGGGCGCATGGTGGATGCCTTGGCATGCTGAGCCGATGAAGGACGTGAAAGGCT
>NZ_JASOKQ010000059.1:0-676 GCF_030216265.1 Corynebacterium sp. UMB0012 | reverse complement strand
CCGCGCACCGACGCTGGCAAAACCATCTACGCACTGGCGCTGAAACTAACCCGTGTCACCACGCTCGACCAGGCACGGGAGTGGACGCTACGCCTGCACGACTTCGGTCAGGTATTCAAAGCATTCCTCAACGAGAAAACACCCGTGCCAAAAGAACGCCGAACACCCAATAACCAGTGGGAATGGACTCATCTACGGGTACGCAAAGCCTACAACTCACTGCTGCACCTCTCGCGCAACAATTGGCTGTTTACCTACCTTAAGCCACCACCGAATGCGCTTGATCCTAACCGCTGGGCTTCAACGACAAACAGTCTTGAAGGCGGCATAAACGCCCAGCTCAAACGCATCGCCGATGCGCACCGAGGCAGGTCTGGGGAACGTCAACGAAAAATGCTTGAGTGGTACCTCCACACCAAAAAGCAACTGCCTGACGATCCGCTAAATATCGCCAGGCAGTGCAATTATGGCCAAGATCAACTCGCCAAAGTCAACGATCTTGCCGAAGAAGACCACAACAAAGCCGACCAAGAAACAGGCCGACCAGCCTTCTACGACAACGCTATCCCAACCGAGTACGAACACTCGATAGGAATCAGAAAAGGCCCCATGAAGTAACTAACCGTGTACCCGCCCCGCAACACGCCGAACGGACACACATTCTGCTACTTAACCC
>NZ_JASOKQ010000005.1:0-139248 GCF_030216265.1 Corynebacterium sp. UMB0012 | reverse complement strand
TTTTTGGAAGCAGAAACCGCCACAGGAAATAATAGAAATCAAGGCAAATGCCTAGGAACAAAACTCGGGGCACTTCAGGCTGGGTTTTGTCCCTGTCTACGTGGTCCGCTTCGAGTGCAGCTCCGTCGAAGTTTTTGGCCGGGTCGCGGAACATTGGGCGTGCGCAGTATTCACATTCGGTGCCGTCGACGAGGTTGAATAGTAAGTTTTTGCGGGTTTTTTGGTGTTGTTTGTATCCATATCCGCGTTGTGTGGTGGTTTCGGTGATACTCACGTTCACCTCCGCTCATTCTTTGTGCCTTGTTCCAGTCGTGAGCTGGCGGCCTGCGCCTCGGTGTTGTTGCTCAGAGCTGCTCTAACGTTTCAATGCGTGATGGTTAGTTGCAGGTTGAGGTGGCTACAAGGCTTGGTGTCTTGTTCCAGTCGTGAGCTGGTGGCCTGCATCTCAGGTGGTCAGTTATGCAAAAAGTGTCCGCATTAGTGGGTTAGTGAGTCAGGCGACAAGACTTATAAAACGACAAAAGCCCGCTCTCAGGCGGGCTCTTACTACAGCGCAATCATATCATTTTATTCAGGCTACTTGTCAAGTGGTGGCAAGTACTTACCAACAAGGTGACGTTTCACTCGCGCTGACTTAAGTAGTGCTTGGCCATGTTCTGGTGGGTTGGTCCATCGGTTGATGGTGCGGGCCTGGTCCTCGAGTTCCTGCATAAGGTCTGCCGACCAGTCCAGCTCTGATAATGGTTGGGCGTGCCAGGCGATGAGTCGGCACAGTCGTGGTGCGGTGAAGTCTGACTCGTCGATGTGGATGCCGATGCCGTCGGTACCGAAGGCGTTGAGGCAGAGTTCGCGGAGGTTCTGCTCCATAGTGACGTATCGGTTGAGCCATAGCCAGTTGCCGGGAGACTTCGGGCCCAGGCCCTTGACGCTGTTTCTGGTCTTTACTTCTGGCGGCGTTGGTGTGGTGTCTTTGAGTTCGTGTAGTTCGGTGTAGTGGCCGGCTAGTTCGCGGGATAGGTCTCTGAGTTGGAACTCGTCTACTTGTTTCATGCTGCCTCCTCGAGTTGGGCTTTAACTGCCGTGATGAGTGCTTGCTGTGTGGTGTCTTTGCGGGTAAGTGCCTGGTGGACTGTTTGGTCGATGCTGTCGGCGGTGTCGATGTGGATGATGCTGACGGGTTCGGTTTGGCCTTGGCGGTGCAACCTGGCGTTGGCTTGCTCGTAGAGTTCCAAGCTCCAGGGGGTGGTGTACCAGACCATGATGTGGCCGCCGGATTGGAGGTTGAGTCCGTGGCCCGCGCTGGCGGGGTGGATGAGTGCGACGGGTATATCGCCGTTGTTCCAGTCGTGGAAGTCCTGCTGGGTGTCGAGGACGCGCGCGCCGGGGATGGCATCGAGGATGCGGTCGCGTTCGTGCTTGAACCAGAAGCAGACCAGCATGGGGTTGCCTTGGGCTTGGTCGACGAGCTCGGTGAGTGCCTGGATTTTCTCGTCGTGGATGGTGATGTAGTCGTCGCCGGCTTCGTTGTAGATGGCGCCGCCGGCGAGTTGCTGGAGTTTGAGTGACAGGGTGGCGGCGTTGGCGGCGTCGATGGTGTCGTCGTCGAGGTCCAGGACGAGGTCTCGTTTGAGGGTGTCGATGTGCTTGCGCGCCTTCGTGGGGAGTTGGACGGTGATGTGTTGGTGGGTGGATTCGGGTAGCTGGAGATAGTCGGTGGTGCGCATGGAGACGGTGATGTCGGCAATGTTGTCGTAAATTGCTTGGTCCGCGCCGGGCCGGAGGTTCCAGTTGTAAACGACGGTGCCATTGCGCCGGCCAGGTGTGAAGTACTGGTCTCGGTAGTGGGTGATGTACTTGCCGAGACGTTGGCCATTGTCGATGAGGCGGAACGGCGCCCAGATATCCAGCAGGCTGTTGGGGGCGGGTGTGCCGGTGAGGCCGACGATGCGGTGTATCTTCGGGCGAACTTTCTTGAGTGCTTTGAAGCGTTTGGCTTGAGGATTCTTGAAGGATGAGAGTTCGTCGATGATGACCATGTCGTAAGGCCAGCGGTTGCCGTGGTGCTTCACCAGCCAGGGGATGTTCTCGCGTCCGATGGTGTAGATGTCCGCGCGGCGGTTGGCGGCGGCTTGGCGTTGTTGTGCGGTTCCGGTGATGGGGCTGACGGTGAGGCCGGCTAGGTGGTCCCATTTTTTGATTTCTGTGGGCCAGGTGTCGCGGGCGACGCGGATGGGTGCGATGACGAGAACCTTTTGGGTTTCGAAGCGGTTGCGGATGAGGTCGTTGATGGCGGTGAGGGTGGAGATTGTTTTGCCCATTCCCATCCCCAGAAATATCGCGGACTCTGGGTGGTCGATGATGAATTGGGTGGTGTGGGCTTGGTAGTCATGCGGATTGAATTTCATGGATGAGTTCCTGGATTTGGTTGGGGTGGTCGATGACGCGGACCGTGCAGCCAAGCTGGGTGAGTCGTTCCATTTGGCGGATTTGGAGTGGGCGGGGTTTCTTACCGGGGGCTTTGACTTCGATGAAGCAGACCTTGCCTTGGGGGAGGATTACGAGTCGGTCGGGCATTCCGGCGTTTGCGGGGCTGGTGAGTTTTGGGGCGATTCCGCCGGCCTTGCGGACTTGGTGGACGAGGGCTTTTTCGACTTCGCGTTCGAGCATTGGGTTTCTGTCCAATCATGGTGGGTGGAACAAAGTCGGGGGTTTTCCTATTTAGGTGTCTGATTTAGGCAGTGTGTCCGTAGTTTTGTACATAACACCCCTCTAATTTCCTACAGACTCTTTAATAAGAAACTTTGTCCCGTTTGTCCTTATGGTGATGTTTGAGCCGCTAGTACATGGTTTTCGGTCGGGACAATGTGCGGGACAATGCCTTTAGGGTTTGTCCTTTGTCCCCATCGGGACAAAGCCTAGGGTGATGTTGTCCCGGGGCATTGTCCCGACCTACATTGCTAGAACATCTGACCGGAATTGGATTTTGCGGAACACCCTTTGACGGCCATAGATGGGTAGCTGCTTCCGCTCTCCGCTGTCTTCCCACCCGTCAATCTGCCGCATGATTGCAGTGATCTCGTGGGAATCGATCTTGCGCATGTCCTCTGGATTACGCCCGAAGCACTCGGACCAGATTTCGATTTTCGACACGCTGGTGCGTGTGTAGTAGTTGTCAGCGAGTCCGCCTACGCGGTATTGGTCTGGGAGTGTTTCGCCGTCGAGCCAGATGCGGCGCATGCCCAGTGGTAGGGCGTCCCAGTTTCCGGGGAGTGTTTTGTCGAGGTATTCGGCGACGATTCCGACGCGGTCGTCGGCTTCTACACTTTCGGCTTGGATG
Source organism: Corynebacterium sp. UMB0012 (assembly GCF_030216265.1). NCBI lineage: Bacteria > Bacillati > Actinomycetota > Actinomycetes > Mycobacteriales > Corynebacteriaceae > Corynebacterium > Corynebacterium sp. UMB0012. The sequence continues at coordinate 135,911 of NZ_JASOKQ010000005.1, read as the reverse complement.
TGTTCGGCGGTCTGGAGTAGGTCGCCGGTGAGATAGAGTTTCTCGCCTTCTTTGTCGCGCGCGCGTGCTTCGGCCCAGAGTTGGTCGATGGTTTGTTGGGTAAGCGTGTGTGGTTTGCCGAGCCAGCCTTGGCCGGTGACGTGCACGGGCCACCAGCGGCGGTTGCCTGTGGTGTCGCGCAGGAAGCCCTCATCAGCGTTGGTGGAGCCGACAATGATTCCTTGGCGTGGGAAGCTTTGTACGTTTCGCCCGTAGGCGGGGCGGTACTTGTCCTCTGTCCTTGAGATGAAGCCTTTAACTGGTTCGGCTTCTGCTTTGCGCATACCGGCGAGCTCGGAGAGTTCGACGATGAGGTTGCCGGCGAGTTTTTCGGCGGCGGTCTTGTCCTTCATGTCGGTGATGGTCAGTGAGTCGGAGAACCAGGGGTCGGCCATGCGGTTGAAGATGGTGGATTTGCCGGCGCCTTGGGGGCCTACGAGGGTGAGGACTTGGTCGAATTTGCAGCCGGGGTTGAAGGTGCGTCGATGTGCTGCGACGAAGGTTTTGCGGGTGACTGCGCGGACGTAGTCGGTGTTGTCGGCGCCGAGGGTGTCCACGAGCAACGTGTCTAGTCTTTCAATTCCGTCCCATGGTGGGAGGTGGTTGAAGTAGTCGCGGACAGGGTGGAAGGCGCGTGCGGATGCGGTTGCGAGTAGTGCGTCGTTCATTTTGGTGGGTGCGTAGAGTCCGCCGTAGGTGCGGGCGATGTGGGCTTTGAGTTGGGCTTCGTCGTTGTCTGTCCAGCCGGGGTTGATTTGTTGCCATGGGAGGGCTTGGGGGTCTTGGACTTCGAGGTGGTTGGCGTGGGAGTTCCAGGCGATGTGGTTGATGTGTGGGTCGTGGGTGAGGATGAGTTCGAAGTTTCCGATGGTGTCTTTGAAGGTTCCGTCTTTTTTGGTTTCGAGTTGGGTGAGCCAGGCGGTGGGGTCGTGGGTGTCCTTCTCCTCCCCTGCTGCGGTGGTGCCCTCCCCTGCCTCGGATGTTGTTGCGTCGTCCTCTTCGCCGCGCGCGGCCTCGTCGGTGATGGGTTGGAAGACGTCGTTGATTTTCGCCGCGGTGGCTTTGGCGTTTTCTGCGCGCGTAGAGGGGTCCTGGTTGATGAAGTCCATCATGGCGAGGTAGCTGGGTTTCTTATTCGCTGGCGTGCTGGCCTCGGTGTCTGCGTCGAGGTCGCCGTATTTGTGGATGCGGACGAGGTCGAAGGCGGCGTGGGAGTGGCCGTCGGCGGCGGGGTCGGTGGCGTGCTGGGAGTAGGCGTAGTGGCCTTGGTTGTAGATGATGAGGCCATTGGAGGATGTGCCGCCGGTGTAGGTGTAGCGGTCTTTGGTGGTGCCGGGTTTGTAGACGTCCGGGAGGAAGGTTTTGATGGCGGTGGGGATTGGGTAGGCGCGGTTGAAGGCGCCGAGCATGCCGGGTTTGTCGCGCGGGTCGTCGAGCGTGCCGGTGGCTTGGAATGCTTTGGCTTGTTCGGGTGTGATGCCGGGCCAGGTGGTGACGTCTTGCCAGGTGTCGTAGCGGTTGAGGTAGTTGTCTGGGTTGAGGATTTCTTTTTTGGTGCTGACGTGGACGTGGTAGTCGCCGTCGGTGAGGGTGGCGGGCCAGTAGAAGAATCGTTCTGGTTCGAAGGTTGTGGGGTCGAACCATGCGAGTCCGGGGTTGATGTCTTGGGCGACTCTGCGGGCGACGGCGCCGTATTCGTCGGCGGTGACGTCTCGGTGGAGCCATACCCAGATGCGCCAGCGTTGTTCGGTGTCGAGGTGGCTGAGTGTGGTGTGGGCGAGCCAGGCGTAGGGGACGGTGTCGGCCAGGGCGGCGGGGAGGTCTACATCTTCGGGGATGTTGTCGAGGTCGAGGGTGATGAGAGAGCGGGTGAGGATGTGGCCTTTGCGGCGGCGTCCGTGTTTGAGGTGGCCGCCGACGAAGCCGCCGACGTCTTTGTGCTTGTCGCGCTCGGCCTTGGCCATGCTGCGGTATTGGTCTTTGGTGCAGTTGACGATGGTGGGTTCGTAGGCGCGTGCGGTGAGGTCTTGGAGGGTGGTGTGGGTGTTGGTCCAGTGGGAGGAGGTGCGGGTGGTGGCGGTGGCGATTTTGAGTTCGCGGTTTTTCATTGGTGGTTTCTCCTCCGTTGGGGTTGTTGGGGTATTAAAAATGGCCCCTGCACGAGGTTGCGCGGGGCCTGGTTTGGGGTTGGTGTGGTGGTTCGTCTGGGGTCATGTGCTTATCCCCTGCTTGAATCCGAGTGCGTCTAGTGTTTTTGCGAGTTGGTTACGGCCGACGGGTTTGCCGATGATTTCGAAGTCGGCGGTGCGGGCCATTCGGTTGGCGTAGTGCAGGGCCATGTGCCATTGGGGGAAGCGTCGGCCTTGGGGTTTCTCCCACCAGTTTTCGTGTGCGGGTATCGCTACCCATCGCCATGCCTTGTCCTCGTTGTCTTTGTAGACTTTCCAGCGTCTCATGCTTCCTGCCACTCCCCTACGAATCGGCGGATTTTTTGGTTTGGGCCTACGCTAGGCACGTGTTCGCCTGTGGTGGGGGAGCATCCGTCTGTGCAGGTGTATTCGTGCTCCCATTCCCCTGCTGGTGGCGTGCCGTCTGCTTGCCATGCGCGGGGCAGGTCGGGGCGTGGGGTGAGCATCCGTGGTTCGGGTGCCCATGCTTCGGGCTGTGTAGCTGAGGGATTGACGCAGGGTATGCGGCCCGCCCTATTTATATCGGAGACCATGACTACTAGTTCTTTTTCTTCCCCTTCCCTGGTGTAATCACACCACATTCCTACGCATTCTTTGCGTTCTTCTTCGGTCATGTCTGCGAGGGTGGTCATGCTTGCTCCTTGAGTTGGTCATAGATGGGTGTGGGTTCTGGGTTGTGGTGGTTGTCGCCGTCGAGTTGGATTCTGTCGGCGTACACGGTGAGCCGGACACGGTGCAGGCCGGGCGCGACTGTTTCCACGGTTGGGGCCTCGTCACTGTGTAGGAGTGGGATGCCGTCGAGGGTGATGCTGCGCGGTGAGATGTCAATTTTGTGCGGTCTCATTCTTCCTCCTGGTAGTTGGCGGCTGCTAGTAGGGCGTGGGCGATAGTCTCTGCCTCCGCTCTAGTGAGCACCTGGCGGATTGGCTGGTGACGGTAATCATGGCCGGAGATAACTATGTCCTCTCCTGAGCTGCGTATATCTCCTATTGGCCCGTCGAGATACCACACTTTCCCACGTGGGGCGGTCATGCCCCTAGACGGCTCTGGTAGGTCTTCGGCGAGTAGGTTAAGTTCGTTTAGCAGCGTGGCGACCTGTTCGGGGTTGTAGCCGCGTGCAATCCCGAACTTGATTGCTTTTGCCGCCCGGTCTTGCTTACTCATCGTGGTTTTCTTTCTCGATGGTGGCGGTGATGGTGATTTTGGTTCCGTCTGGGTATCGTCCTGTCAGCTGCCCGTCGTTGTGGCGAAGCAAATATTCGACTACTGCGGCGAGTGCTTGGTCTGTGCAGTCCTCTTTGTTGATGAGTGTTGCGCCGCTCTTATCGAGCTGTCCTACGTGGATTGCGTCCGAGAAAAGGGCGCTCTGGATTCCATACCTAGTCATCGTGGTCTCCTAGTAGCTGGTCGATCTGCTTCTTAGTTTCTTCGGCTTGCTCGGTGATTCCTTGGAGGTAGGGAATATCAGTGCCACCGTTGCACAGGGCGCTTTCGTAGAGGTCTCTACGTATCGCTCGTAGCCCTTTCTGTAGACGCAGGTTTTCTTGTGCGAGGTCTAACCAGCTGTATTTAGTGGTAGCGGTGACGCCCTGCTTCATCTCGGCGACTAGGTGCTGTAGGTGGTCGTGATTAATGCTCATTCCTGCACCTCCGTTTCGTGTCGGTTGTCTTTGGTGGGTCGGTATTCCCACAGATACGGCTTTTCGTATGGGGTGAATGTAGGGCCGGTGATTTGTCGGCGTTCTACGGTGCGGAGCCACCTCCACCCGTGCTGCCGCGTGCGGACGGGCCGCCAGGCGAACCACCGCTGCCAAGGGCCGGTCATTGGTGGTCTCCGTCTAGTAGGGCGGTTAGTTGTTCTGCGCATAGGTTGAATGCTTGAACTTCGCCTGCGCGTATAGGCGTGTCCTGGAATGCTGCGTCACGTTCTATTAGGCACATTTCCCGTATCTGCTCTACACCAGCGCGCAGTCTGTCGTAATCAGTGCTCATTCCTGCACCTCCGTGAGGGTGTAGCGGCGACCAGTAGGGGTGAGGGTGTCAGGGCGTGCCGCGTCGTATCTTTGTGCGTGGAAACGCGGGACGAAGTATTCAATAAGTCCGTTTTCGTCTAGGCCCAGCATGATGACCTGGCCGTGTATGTTCTGCTCTGCTTCTGCAAGAAAGTGCTCACCATCGTCCCATTCGACCTCGTCCATTGTGGGGCGTGGCTTCGGTGGGAGGACCTTGAGGATCTCGTCCTTACACATCAGGAAATGGTCTGTGTCACCGCAGAAGTCTGCTGACTTCAATGCTGCACGCTTCAATTCCTCTAGTGAGTCGTGGGCATTGATGATGTCTTGTCGGGTTGGGGTGGTCATGGATGGGTGTCCTTAATCAGTAAAGTTTTGTGAGGTAATTAGAAAGGTCCCCGGCCCGCGCGGCCGGGGACTAATGGTCGCGTGTCGTTTAGAAGCCGAGGTTCGGCTCAGCGGCCTGGGCCCCTGCCCCGCCGCCGAGCGTGGAGAACACGTCCTCGGCCTCCAGCGGCTGGCCGCCTAGGCGCTCGCCGTCCTTAACCTTCTGCACACCCACCAAGGAAGCACTAATGCCCTTGTTGCCGGAGTTCTCGTAGGCGAAGAACTGGACTGCGGCGTTGATGTAGCAGCCGGAGTAGATTTCCGACTCGTCAATAATTGGCTGCAGGTTCCCGTCTACGACGAATGGCTTGCGCTTGGTGCTGGCTTTGGCTGCGATGAACCAGTGGCCGGCGAACTCCGGGCCGCGGGGCTCGCCGCTGTCATTGGGCTTGTCGCCGTCGCGCAGTGGTGGGTACTTGGTCTGTGCGGGGTCGATGGGCTGCTTGAATACGTGGCGTTCGACGCCGTCCTGAACTGCGTTATTGATTGCCGTGTTGAGTACTTCAACGGTCTTGGTGTCCGTCTTGGGGATAAGCAGGGTCATGGAGTACTTGGGGTCTGCGTTTTCGTTGACGGCGTGAGGGGTGAATAGGTGCTCGAAGGATAGTCGGCCGTATACGGTGACGTCGCGGTTGGTCTTAGCCATGGTGTGGTTCCTCCTTGGAACATTGGTGGGTGGTTGTTGGTGGTTCATGGGTGCCGGTGAATCGTCTTCGACCAGCGGCAAAGTGGGTTAAGCGGCGTCCGGGCCGTCATACTCCGGCTCAGGTTCGAGCTTCTCCCCTGTTGGGTTGAAGATGGACTGAATCTTCGCGTACTTGGTTTCCTGGTCAGTCACTGGTTCTTTCCTCCTAGTGGTTGGAATACGGTTTCTGGTGTGGCCGCCTGTAGTGCCGGTCGCTTATCTGACTCTGGGACGAGTGTGGGCTTGCCTGCGGGCTTATGTACGAGGTCGCCGAGCGTGTCTTGGAATTGCTTTTTGCCGAGCAGCTTCGTCATCGCGGTGATGCCGAGGAGTTTCTTTTCGTAGGGGTCGTGGCCGGCTTGTTCGACCGCGGCGGCAACCGCGTCCTCGTCGGTGTATCGGCGCACTGAGCGGCCTTCCACGAGCTTCAACCCGGGGTAACAATGGCCGTTGTTGGCTTCATCTAGGGCGAACTTTTCTACCTTCGATAGCCACTTTTTAATCTCGCCGGACCAGGCCACGATTTTGGCTATCTGGTCGTCGGTGAGTGTTTCCGGGTCGGGAGCCGCCGGCGTCATCTCATCCGATTCCTTCGGCAGTGGGTCGAGGTATTGGGCGGCGAGTGCTGGGCACTGTGGGGCGTGCCGGCAGAAGCGGCACCACTCACCAGCGTTGAGCTCACCTTCGCCCTGGATTGCGAGCTGCGCGCGCGGGGCGACTACTTCCCTACCCCAAGCGGTGAGTTCTTCGACACTGATTTCATCGACGCTCACGTTGTTTAGGCGTGGCTGGAAAATCACCATGCGCACCCGGTCGATGTTGTAAATCATGCCGAACTGGGCAAGGGCGCCGAGCGCGTACAGGCGCATCTGCGGATTGCCCACCGCGCTGACTTCTACGCCTTTGCCGTATTTCAGGTCGATGACGGTCATGGTGCCATCGCCGACGATGAGGGCGTCGCCGGTGCCGAAACCCTGCGGCACGATGTGGGAGAAGTCGAGGTGTTGTTCAATGGCGAGGAACGCGGCGGGGCTGGACTTCTGGGCGCGCGCGAGCTCTGCCATGACGTTATCGACGTAGTCGTCGGTGTAGGAGTCCATTTCCTCGTTTATCCAATCGGAGTCTCCTACGAGGGTGGACTCGTCGCCGTTGAGGAGGCGTAGCTTGTGCTCCGCGAGTTCGTGGGCTGCAGTGCCTTCTGCCGCGGCGTTAGACTCACTGTCTGGGTATTGGGCTTCAAGGCGCGGTGCCGGAGTGCAGTTTAGCCACCTGTGAGAACTGGAAGCAGACAGCACAGCGTGTGCGCGGCCGGCGTGCTGCACTTCGACCGACGACTCGGCTTTCTTTTCTTCCATCGTGCCGAACGTCTTCACCTTGTCGAAAGTAAGCCGCTGCGGACCATCACCGCCGTTATTAAGTGGGACGGTTTTCTTGTTGAGCCGGCCGAAGATTTTCCGAATGTCGCCCCGGTCATCTTCGATGTGGGTGATGCCGGCTTGGGTGATGGTCTTTTCTGCCCCGGCGCGCTCATCGTCATTGGTGAAGTCGATGCTGGTGGCATCCAGTAGGGGGACGTAGACTTCTGTCATGGTTTAGTCTCCCTTGTGGTGTTTTTGGGCCATGGTGATGAGTTCTGGGAGTTTGTCGGCTGGTACGTCGGTAAGGGATTGGACGTTGAAGTGTGGGAATAGGGTTCCGGTAATCCAGCCGGGGCCTTCGTCCATGCTGATGGCGCGGAGCGTGTTTTGCGCTTCGGGGAGTAGGTCTGGTGTTTCTTCTTCTTGTGGTTCGGGCTTTGGCTCCGGAGTGGGTTCGGCGGCTGGTTCTTCCTTCGGTGCGGGTGCTTCCTCTACTGCGCCCGGCGCGGCCTGCGTGCTCTCCACCTGCGGCCAAGGGGACACGTTGTCGGGTTCTTGTTTGATGCGGTCGAAGGTCTTTTGCATGGCGTGGATGCCGATAGCGAGAAGGTCGAGGGTGAGGTTCTTGCTAATCCAGGTCATTGTTTAGGGTCCTTTCCAGTGATGAGTCGAGTGCCGTGGACGGTGAGGCGGTTCTGTCCGTCGTCGAGGGTGGTGATGAAGCCTTGGTCTTTGAGGTCGGCTAGTTGGGCTTTGGTGATGTGTTTTCCTGCTGCCCATCGGCGCAGGGTCTCGCGTGCTTGAATATTCGTCATTGGGGTGGCTTCCTGTAGTACTTCTTGATGAGCGCGTCGATTTTCCCGGGCTCGTCTTCCGTAGGCGGCTGCATTGGCAGGTCTCCTAGGCTCTGGTTAATGCGTCGGTGGAGGGTGGCGGCGGCGTCGGAGACAACGGCGATATGGAAGTTCATCTCGCGCATTCGCTTATTCGAAATGGCCCACAGGGCTACTGCGCCGAGTGTGTTAATGATTGTCACGGCGGTGAGGGCGATTATCCATATGGTCATAGGTCTACGGAGTCCAGGAGCGTATGGCGGTCATGGCGGGTGAGCGTGATGTCGGTAAGCTCGAGTGCGGTGTCTTCGCTGTAGCCGCGGTCAAGGAAGGCCAGCATGGTGTGGTGGGTTTCTTGGATGCGGCGGTCGAGCTCGGTGGGTTGGAGGTCGCTTGGTTTTGGTGGGGTCATAGGTTTTCTCGTTCTATGTCGACGTGGACGCTGATTTCGTGGCAGAGGTCTCTAAGTGTGGGGAAGGTGTCTCCGTGGTCGCGTGCCCAGTCGAGGGCTTCCCCTTCAATGCGGGCCAGGGCAACTTTCTTGGCTTCCCGACTGGGGTAGGTGGATTCTGGGGCGAAAAGAGGCATCGGTGGTGTCTCCTAATGTTGGGTGGCTAGTGCTTTGTGTGCGTTGTGCATGTGTTCGCGGCAGAATATGAAGCCTTTGCCCATTCCTGGTATGGGGAGTCCGTACCGGTCGCAATGTCCATAGAGGCAGGGTTTTGCCTTTGCAATGAGTGGGGCGAGAAATTCTTTGGCTTCTTTTTCGGTGGTGAAGAAGCGGGGTTTGTCGCCGATGTGGACGCGCCATTGGCCGCGTACTTGCACTGGCTGGTATTGCTGCATCAGCCATGTGTCGGTGACTCCTACATCCATACCGGTGGCACCGAAATCACAGCGTGGAATAGGAAGCCGACCAGGCCACCAAAAATGCCGGTGGCCCAGCACAGGCGGACTCGTTTTGCGGCGGTGTCTTGCCAGTAAGCAAGTTCTTTGTAGGTGGGTGTTTTGCGGTCTGGGCGATTATTTGGATTGGTGGTTGGCATGGCGGGTTTTCCTTTCGTAGGCGGTGATTTTTGCGCTAATGAGGTGGGTGTGGGCGGCTGCGTCTTTGATTTGGCGCCGAATGTTCTCTGAGACGTGGGTGTAGCGGTAGATGAGCTTGAGCCGAGTCTCGATATCTTTGAGGTGGTTGACGGCTTCGGCGTGCGTGATTTGTCGCATGTGTGTTTCTCCAGGGGTCGAGGATTTTTAGGGCATTGTTTAGGCTGCGGTGTTGACCTCCATGTATCGGGTCAGGTGGGTGTAGTGAATGAGGTACGGGGTGCCTACTGCGCTTTGATAGGCGGGTAGTCGGCCGGCCGCGCAGTCCTGGCGGATAGTGCGGTGCGATAGGCCAGTGATGTCGGCGAATTGCTGAACGGTGAGGTTGGCTACTCGCTTACCGAGGACGGCTTCAACCATTTCCATGAGTTGCTTGGTGTTCATCGCCACACCACCCAGAACGTGCGGGTGCGGGGCTTGCGGTGCCTGCCGCGACGGAGGAGTTTTTTGATAAAGTTCATGGTGACCTTTCCTTTCCAGGTCTTTTTCACGGCCCCGTCGTAGCTGCAACTACGCGGGGCTATTTTCATGTGTTTGGAGGTGGGTGCAGGTGCGGGTCAGTGGCGGGGCTGCCCGCTCCTTCACTTACGACGGCAGTTAATCGTCACACCCACCCGGTGGCCTGCCGGGGATTCGAACCCCGGAGTCTTTTGTAAGCACGGTTCCTTAGCCCCTGTAGTAGGTGTTAAAGGATTGTGATTTGTCCATTCAGGCCTGTTATTTGTGTCCGCGCCGTTCGTTCCCTCCCGCCGCTCAGGGTGGGGTTCCTGCATTTGTTGCTTGCCCCGGTCGTGGCGAATCTAAGAACCATCGCTCGCGGGGCCGGTATCTTCCGGCGCTCTTCACTATTGAGTTCTCTGTACTGCGTGGCCGGCCAGTCCCTCGTCTATCCCCTAGGGAGGGTCTGGCGGCCTGGTGCCCGTGGGGAGGCTTGCACTCCCCTGCCTGCTCGTCGGGCTAAGTTTCTGTGTTTGGGCGTTTAATGTCCTGCTCTTGCGATGGCAGCATCGAGTGCGGCCTGCTCTGCTTCGGTAAAGAGTTCTTCGACGATGTTTGGTTTGAGGTGTTCTTTGAGCGCGGCTTTGAGGTAGCCGAGTGTGTAGGCATCGATGTATGCGGTGTTGGGGGTGTTCATAGTGGGGTCTTTCGTTAGCAGGTGCGGTAGGTGTGTTTTTGTCTTTGTCGCCGTGGGTTTCCCTATGCGACTACTTCGCCTCGTGGTACGTACATGACGCCTGAAAGCTCCGACCCTGCGGCTTTTAGGAGCTTGATTGCGGTGGTGAACTGCAATTCCTTTCCTCGCCGGGCGCGCTGCACGGTTCCGGAGGAGAGGTTCAGTTGTGCGGCAAGCTTTTCGTCGGAGGTGACTCCGAATCGCTTGCGCGCTTCATCAATTACCTCGGGGCGAAGAATGTAGTGGCCATCCATTGGTGGCTCCTTTCTGTCCGAGTGGCGCATTGTGCGCTACGTGACTCATTGTGGATCACTTTGCGTCGAGTTGTCAATCCGTAATTACAAACGTGTTAGTTTTCCCAGTTCATCGGCGGTGAATCGATTTGCGCCACACGGTCAAGTGGCGCATAATGAGTCACATGACTGAGCACAACGAATGGTTTGAAAAACTCACCCAAAATTCATCTGGGCGCGCAGCAGCCGACAAGGCAGACATTTCCCCCGCCACGATGAATCGCCAACTAGCCCGCGGCACTCTCAGCGCAGAGACCGTCATAGCTTTGGCCCGCGCTTACGGTCGCCCACCCGTCCGAGCTTTATTAGAGACCGGCTACATCTTCCCTGAAGAATCAGGCATGCTCTCCGTAGGAGAACTGCTCCATTCACTCAGCGACCAGCAATTAGTTGCAGAACTAGCGCACCGCATCGACGACGAACCAGCCCACTGGGTAGGTACTTTTGGCGAGGTAGTAGAACGCAGTACTCCCCCGCACCTCACCCCCGTGTCCGATGCACATGCTTCACTGCATGATGACGATGACGGCCTGGTCCAAGAATGGGACGATTCCGTACCGCACGCGGCAGACAGCAGCCCAGACGAGCAGGCCGAGCGCGAGAAACGAGGTGAGGATTTGATTGATTAGCACCGATGCCCTCATTGATGTGGCGCAGCGGCGCGGGTATCGGGTGAGGTGGCACCGTGGCGGGCCTAAAGCAGCTTGGCTTCCTCACCGGGTGACCATCACTCTGCGCGTAGGCATGGATGACGTCACCACCCTGTGCTCCCTCGCCCACGAGCTAGGACACGCGCATTATGGTGACCCGCCTGGCCACCACGGCGCCCACGAAATCCGTGCCGACAGGTTCGCAGCCCGCCTCCTCATCAACCCCCACGACTACGCCGCCACAGAAGCAATCTACGGACCACACCCCTCCGTCCTAGCCCACGAGCTAGGCGTAACGGTCAAAGTCCTAAAAACTTGGCAATCTCTCTACGAAAGGCAAGCAGCGTAATCCGCTGGACCACAGGCCCGTGGGGCCAATGTCCTAAAACTTGAAAACATCACAACTCTCCCGAAAGGAACTCTCATGGAGATTTTGCAGAACATTGCCGACTACAACATGAACGAATGGGTCGAAGGTACTGGCCTTCCGGCGTCAACTATGGTTCCCGCCGCTATCGGAATTTTTGTCGCCGGGGTAGCCGTCCTCCTTGGCGTTGACCCGCTGGTGGATGCATTGTCTAGCCACTAAAAACTGGGGGTGACCCCGTGGAGCTGAGCTCAATACACGGGGCCACCCTGGGCCCACGGGGGGGATGTGGGCCAAAAGCAGTATAAGACAAACCCGCCCTTGGTGCTCGACATGTGGAAGTAGACAGCACCAAGGACGGAAAGTCGCCCCATCCAACTAAAGACAGGACAGGTCTATCATATGGCATCCATTAAGGCGTACAACACGAAACACGGCCGCAGGTACCGCGTCGACTACGTCAAACCCGACGGCAAGAACACCTCGAAACGAGGTTTCAAGCGTAAACCCGAAGCGGAAGAATGGGCGAGCCGTAACGCGGTGTCCATCGCTGACGGCGACTGGGTCGACCCCACTAAGGGGGCTGCGAGAGTCAGTGAGGTTGCCGAAGATTGGCTCGTACTCAACGAGCTACTCAAGCCCTCGAGCGCGGACATGAACACCACTATTTGGCGCGGCACTGTCCAGCCTTATTGGGGTGAGCGCCGGGTCAAGGAGATCACTCACCGCGAGGTGCAGCGGTGGGTCTCCGGCATGGGCTACTCCCCCTCCTGGGTGCGCAATTGCCATAGCGTGCTGTGCCAGATTCTTGATGTGGCGGTTAAAGACCAGCGCGTGAAAAAGAACGTCGCCCGCGGTGTTCGCCTGCCGCGCAAGGTGAAAACCGTGCACGTGTATCTGACGATGCAGCAGCTGAAAGACCTCGCGGACGAGTGTATGCGTCATGGGGAGATTGTGCTGCTTTTGGGCACGTCTGGTTTGCGGTGGGGTGAGCTTGCGGCTTTGCGGCCGAGGGACTTGGACCCGTTGAATAGTCGTATCCATGTGCGCCGCAACGCGGTGTACCTGGATAACGAGAAGCGGTGGCATTTCAACACGACGCTGAAGAATCACAAGCGGCGCTCGGTGGCGGTTCCCAAGGCGGTTATGGACCAGGTGCTCGAGGTGGCCGCGCACCGCGGGCGAGACGAGCTCATCTGGCAGTCGCGCAGTGGTACGCCCATGCACTCGCCGGGGCACAAGACGTGGTTTGATGGTGCGGTGCAGCGCATGATGGCGAAGTCTAAGGAAGCTATCGACGAGGCTCGGGCGGCAGGCGAGCCGGAGCCACGGGTATTTGAGCGCATCACCCCGCACGGGCTAAGACACGTAGCGGCCGGCCTGCTGGTGAATGCCGGGGCGAACGTCAAGGTTGTGCAGACTCAGTTGGGGCATGCGGACGCGGCGGAGACGCTGAATACGTATGCGGACTTGTTTCCGGACATGTTGGACGAGGTCGCGGAGACGATGGACGGCATGCTTGCGGAGGTGGTGGATTTTTCTGAAACTCCGTCAAAACTCCGTCAAAAGGGGAGCAAAAAGGCTGTTTAGCCTGGTAAAAGGCCCGGTTTATGGTAGGTTCGAGTCCTGGTGGGGAAGCTTTTTTAGTTTTTCTTCCTGCCGCGTCGAAAGCCTTTCAGCTCGGCCTTCTTCGCAATCGCCGCCACTTGGGCGGCGGTGTAGTTAACGGGGGCTACACCGGCGCGGGGCAGGACCCAGCCGCGCCAATAGGACACGATGGCCATGCCACTGCCGACGATCGGTGCGACCACCATGCCGAGTGCAAACTGTCCGTAATCGGCAAATGTAACCATGACGATGCCGGTGAGGATAGAGGGCACGGCATACAGGGGGCTGCCGCCAAAGATAGACGGGATTTCCCCGGAGGCAATATCGCGGACCATTCCCCCGCCCACTGCGGTGAGCACGCCCAGAAAGACACAGGGAATAAGGGGCATGCCGTGGGTGAGCGCCTTAACGCAGCCGGTGGTGGACCACACGCCGAGAATGATGGCATCGCCGTGTTCGCGAAATAGCTCCCACGCCTTGCCCTTGAGATCGATGAGGAATGCGATGAGTGCACCGCAGCAAGCAAGGCCGAGGTACCACGGGTCTGAGATCGCTGCCGCTGCTCCATCCCCGATGAGCATGTCACGGATCATGCCACCGGCCAGCCCAGAAAAGAGGGCGAGGAACACGAAGCCCACGATGTCGAATTCACGGCGGCGGGCAAGGGTGCCGCCAATGATGCCGTTCAAAACCACGCCGAGAAGATCGAAGGCTTGGTACAGCGAATTGATGAGGGGATCGACATCGTGCATGATTCTTAGGCCTCCTGCCGCGCGGGTAGAATTTCGGCGTGACTGCGGCCGTGTTTTACTCTCCGGCGTGTCAGCATGGCTCTTATTTAACCAACTCGTTTCTCTGAAAGATCGCATTTCTCATGTCTAAATCCAACGCCCGGTATTTCATCTGGTCCAATGGCCTGCAAAATTTGGGCGATCAGATTGTTGCTGCCAAGACGGTGCTGCCCGCGCTCTTTAGTGCGGCCGGAGTGCCTGCGTTCTTTACCGGTCTGCTCACCCCTATCCGCGAGTCCGGTTCGATGCTGCCGCAGGCGGCGCTGACCCCGTGGGTGACTACGCATAGGGCCCGCAAGCGCCTGTGGATTATCGGTTCTTTGGGCCAAGCGGTATCCGCCGCGGTCATCGCGCTCGCGGCATTTTTTACCCGCGGGGCAATCCTAGGCATCATTGTGCTGCTGGCGCTGGCCGCGCTCTCGCTTTTCCGCGCGCTGTGCTCGATTGCGGGCAAGGACGTGCAGGCGCGCACCATTTCCAAGGGCGCGCGCGGCCAGGTGACCGGTAGCGCGGCAGCCCTCGGTGGCGGTGCTACTTTGCTGACCGGCATTATCCTCTACTTTTTGGGCGAGCTCAGCATTCCCATGATGGGCACGGTCCTCGCCATTGGTGCGACCACGTGGGCCATTGCCGCGTGGGTCTTTTCGGGCGTGGATGAGCCGGTGCCAGAGGAAACCGAAGGGGGCATCGATAAGCAGTGGTGGCGCGATACCTGGCAGCTTTTTACTAGCGACGGCCAATTTCGCAACTTCGTCATCGTCCGCGCGCTCTTGCTCGTGTCGGCGCTATCTACCTCTTTTATTGTGCTGCTCAGCAGCAACCTTTCCGGGCTCTACGGATTTGTGCTTGCTTCAGGCCTAGCCTCCCTGGTGGGCGGGCGCATCTCCGGGGTGTATTCGGATAAGTCCTCTAAAAACACCATGGCCGTGGGCGCGGCCGTGGCTTCCGTCGTGCTGGTGCTTTTGGTCGCCAGCTCGCACTGGGCACCGGATGCGGTCAATGCCTGGGTCATGCCGATTGGTTTCTTTGCTGTGAACTTGGCGCACACGGCCATTCGCGTGGCGCGAAAGACCTACGTGGTGGATATGGCCGGCGGCGATAAGCGCACCCAGTATGTAGGTGCGGCCAATACGATGATGGGCATTATCCTCCTCATCGTCGGTGGCATTTCCTCCGTGGTGGCACTGGCCGGCCCCGAGGCAGCGCTGCTTTTCCTTGCCCTCATTGGTTTCCTCGGCGTGTGGCGCGCCCGCGGTCTGAAAGAGGTTTCTCACACATAAATCGCACTTGGGCTATAGGATGTAGTCCGGATAAGAATCAGACTCGACCCCAGGAGCTCAATAACCCGTGGTAGCAACAACCTCGTGTGCTGTCGTCGTCCTTGCGGCTGGCGCCGGCACCCGCATGAAGTCCACCAAGCAGAAGACCTTGCATGAGATTGGCGGGCGCACCTTGCTCGGCCACGCTCTGCACGCTGCGGCCGGGATCAACCCGGAGCGCATCGTGACGGTGGTGGGCCACCAGCGCGATCAGGTCTCCCCCGCCGTGGATGCCATCGCCCAGGAGCTGGACTGCGAGGTACTGCAGGCGGTGCAGGAGGAGCAGCTGGGTACCGGTCATGCCGTGGCCTGCGGCTTGGAGCCGATTCCGGACTTCGAGGGAACCATCATTGTCACCAACGGCGATGTCCCACTGCTTACCCCAGAGACCATCGAGGGCCTGCGCGCCACCCACACCGAGCAAGGCAACGCGGTCACTGTGCTCTCGATGCGCCTCGATGACCCGACCGGTTACGGCCGCATAATTCGCGGCGAGGACGGCAGCGTGTCTGCCATCGTGGAGCAAAAGGATGCCACCGAAGAGCAGCGCAAGGTCGACGAGGTCAACTCTGGCGTTTTCGCGTTTGATGGGCGCGTGCTTGCCGCAGCCCTCCAGAAGCTCGACTCCAATAACGCCCAAGGCGAGCTGTATATCACCGATGTCCTCGAGATTGCCCGCACCGCAGGACACGGCGTCGGCGCGCACGTAGCAGCGGATCCGGCCGAACTCGCAGGCGTCAATGACCGCGTGCAGCTCGCCTCTGCCGGCCGAGAGCTCAACCGCCGCATGGTTGAAAAGGCGATGCGCGGCGGTGCCACCATCGTGGATCCGGAGACCACCTGGATTGGTGTCAACGTCACCGTGGGCTCCGATGTCATTATTTACCCAGGCACCCAACTGTGGGGTACTACCAGCATCGCCGATAACGCCGAGATTGGCCCCGACACCACCTTGACCAATATGCAGGTGGGCGAAGGCGCTTCTGTCGTGCGCACCCATGGCAGCGATTCCGTCATTGGTACCAACGCTAAGGTCGGCCCGTTTACCTATATCCGCCCGAAGACCGTGGTGGGAGAGGACGGAAAGCTCGGCGGCTTCGTAGAGGCAAAGAACGCCCAGATTGGCCGCGGCTCCAAGGTTCCGCACCTGACCTATATCGGCGATGCCACCGTGGGCGAGCAGTCCAATATCGGTGCCTCCTCCGTCTTTGTGAACTACGACGGCGTGAACAAGCACCACACCACCATCGGCAGCCACGTGCGCACCGGTTCTGACACAATGTTTATCGCTCCGGTCAATGTCGGTGATGGCGCATACTCCGGTGCGGGTACAGTAATTAAAGACGATGTTCCTGCGGGAGCACTCGCAGTCTCCGGTGGCAAACAGCGCAACATCGAGGGCTGGGTTCAAAAGAAGCGTCCGGGTACTCCCGCGGCTGAGGCCGCAGCCCGTGCGCAGGACAACGAAAAGTAAGGGGCATATTCTCCCATGACTGGCAAGGTAACTGGTAGCAGCAAGAACATGAAACTCTTCTCTGGGCGTGCACACCCAGAGTTGGCGGAGGCTGTGGCTAAGGAGCTCAAGACTGATCTGGTTCCTACCACCGCCCGCGACTTCGCCAACGGCGAAATCTTCATTCGCTTTGAAGAGTCCGTGCGTGGTGCCGACTGCTTCGTAATGCAGTCTCACACTCAGCCGCTCAACAAGTGGCTAATGGAGCAGCTCATCATGATCGATGCTTTGAAGCGCGGCTCCGCTAAGCGCATCACCGCCATCCTGCCCTTCTACCCATATGCACGCCAGGACAAGAAGCACCTGGGCCGCGAGCCAATTTCCGCCCGCCTGGTGGCAGACCTTCTGCAGACTGCTGGTGCGGACCGCATCGTGTCCGTGGACCTGCACACCGATCAGATCCAGGGCTTCTTCGATGGCCCGGTCGATCACATGCACGCTCAGCCCATCCTGACCGATTACATCAAGTCCAAGTACGCCACCGATAACATCACCGTGGTCTCCCCGGATGCTGGCCGCGTGAAGGTGGCAGAAAAGTGGGCCCACGACTTGGGCGATGCCCCGCTGGCCTTCGTGCACAAGACCCGCTCCAACACTGAGGCTAATAAGACGGTATCCAACCGCGTGGTCGGCGATGTAGAGGGCAAGGACTGCGTGCTTCTCGACGACATGATTGACACCGGTGGCACCATCGCCGGCGCCGTGCGCGTTCTGAAGGACGCCGGTGCGAAGAAGGTCATCATCGCCTGCACCCACGGCGTTTTCTCTGACCCAGCCCGCGAGCGCCTGTCCGAGTGCGGTGCGGAGGAAGTTATCACCACCGATACCCTCCCGCAGTCCACCGAGGGCTGGTCCAACCTCACGGTGCTGTCCATTGCACCGCTATTGGCACAGACCATCCACGAGATCTTTGAGAATGGTTCCGTGACCACCCTTTTCGACCGCGCCTAAGCGCAGGGCCGCCGAGATTTCCCTCGGCGGCTTTTGATTTGCTTCTGGTGCACGTGCTAATCTAACTCAGTCTCGGCGAGGGCGACCTCAGGATGAGGAAGCCGTTATCGACGCGATTGAAGTTAGAGCATGTTGCTTTTTATATACGCCTGCGATGACTCGTCCAAGACGTCCATCGGCAGGCTTTCGTCGTTTTTGTCGCGTTGGCCGCGCCGCACTACTTTAACTAAGGAGAATGAAGCATGGCACAGCGCCCAGTAATTAAGGCTGAAGCACGTACCGAATTTGGCAAGGGTGTCGCACGCCGCCTGCGCCGCGAGTGGAAGGTTCCAGGCGTCATCTACGGTTCCCACCAGGAGCCGGTCCACTTCGCAGTTCCGCTGCTGGACATCCAGTCCCTCGTCCGCAACAACGGCGTCAACGCCGTTCTGGAGCTGGAGATTGACGGCGAGCAGTACCTGACCATGGTTAAGCACGTTGACCAGAACGTCCTGACCTTCGACATCGACCACGTTGACCTGCTGGCTATTAAGCGCGGCGAGAAGGTTGAGGTTGAGGTTCCGCTGACCCTGACCGGCGAGCCGGCCCCAGGCACCATGCACATCCAGGATGCTGACGTACTGCTGGTTGAGGCAGACGTACTGAACATTCCGGAGGAGATCGAGGTTTCCATCGAGGGCCTCGAGGACGGCGCAGTTGTCACCGCTGCCGACATCACCATGCCGGAAGACACCACCCTGGTGGCAGAGGAAGACACCGTTATCGTCTCCATCTCCCTGCCTGAGGTTGATGAGGAGCTCGAGGAAGCAGCCGAGGCTGCTGAGGAAGGCGGCGCTGACGCTGGCGCCGAGTCCGTCGACGAGGGCGCAGAGTCCTCCGACTCCGAGGAGTAATCCCCTCCCCTTCACACGCATAGGCCGCCGTGAGATTCGCTTCTCGCGGCGGCCTTGCCGTTTTTCTCTCTGCCTATGAGACAATTGAGCGCGTGACTCCACTTCTCGTTGTAGGCCTTGGCAACCCCGGCCCCAAGTACGCAGGCACCCGGCACAATATCGGCTTCGATGTGGCAGACGAACTCGCACGAGAGCTCATGAGCAGCTTTTCGGTACACAAAAAGACCAACACCGAAGTCGCTGAGGGCATGGCTGGCGGCCGCAAGATTATCTGTGCAAAGCCACGGTCCTTTATGAACCTCTCCGGCGGGCCGATCAAGGCTTTGGCCCAATACTTTCATCTCACCGCCGCTGACATCATCGTTATCCACGATGAGCTAGAACTCGATTTCGGCACCATTAGGCTCCGCAAAGGTGGCGGCGACCATGGCCACAATGGGTTGCGTTCAACCACAAAGTCCCTGGGTACCAAGGACTACCAGCGCCTTTCGGTAGGAATCGGTCGCCCACCCGGGCGCATGGACCCGGCGTCGTTTGTGCTCAAGCCTTGGGCAAAGCAAGAAAAGGCAGAAATCCCCATCCTTTGCGCCGACGCGGTCGAGGAAATCTTGCGCGTAGGATAGTCGCCATGAAATTGGCTACCCTACGCACTGGCTTTGGCACTTCCGCTATCCGCATCGACGGCGATAACGTGGGCGTTGAGTTGGATTATGAGGACGTGGGCCAGCTGCTGCGCAGCGAGGATTGGTGCAAGGCCGCCCAGCTGTCCGGCGAACCTGTGGTCTTTGACCATGCCGACTTGGAAGCCGTCGTACCAACTCCCGGCAAAGTCATCTGCGTGGGGCTCAATTACGCCAAGCACATCCGCGAGATGGGACGCGAGTTCCCCGAACATCCCACCTTGTTCATCAAGTTCGCCGATGCTCTCACCGGCCCCTATGATGATGTCTTCATTCCCGAGTATGGCACACGGAAGCTGGATTATGAGGGAGAATTGGCGGTCATCATCGGCGAGCGCGCCCACCGCGTCACCCGCGACGAGGCCCTAGATTATGTGGCCGGCTACGCCATCATGAATGACTACACGCTGCGTGACTTCCAGCGCCAAACTAGCCAGTTCCATGCCGGTAAATCCTTTTATCGCACAGCCGGCTTCCGCCCTTGGCTTACCACCGCGGATGAGTGGTCACCGGGGTCCGGAGCTGTCCTCACCACTACCGTAGACGGTGAGGAAAGGCAGCGTGATAATACCGATGACCTCATCTTTTCCGTAGCTGAGCTCATTGAGTTCTGCTCGCAGCTCTATCCGCTCAATCCGGGCGACGTCATCGTTACCGGCACGCCGGAGGGCGTGGGTTTTGCCCGCACCCCGCAGCAATTTATCGAGGACGGCCAGAACGTCACCATCGCCATCGAAGGCTTGGGGCATATTTCTAATACCACCCGCTATGGCGAACCCGGCTGCGGCCCCGGCTGTACTTGTTCCTAAGCTGTGCCGAGGTTCTCACTCCAACGTGGGCGGTAGCGTTTTCATCCCAGCCGCTTGTACCGGTTAAGCTGGATTAATGAGCACAAAAAGCAGTAAAGCCCCTAAGAAACTCAACAAGAAGGCCTACGAAAAGGAGCTCGAACGCCTCCAAGCAGAGCTCGTGGACATGCAGCAGTGGGTCGTTGAAACCGGCGCCCGCGTAGTCATCATCATGGAGGGCCGCGACGCCGCCGGCAAGGGCTCCGCGATCAAGCGCATCACCCAGTACCTCAACCCGCGCACCTGCCGCATCGAGGCGCTGCCCGCTCCCAACTCTCGCGAACAGGGCCAGTGGTACTTCCAGCGCTACGTGGAAAAGCTTCCCACCAAGGGCGAAATCGTCATCTTTGACCGCTCCTGGTACAACCGCGCCGGTGTCGAGCGCGTCATGGGCTTTTGCACCGATCAGGAATATGTCCGCTTCCTGCACCAAGCACCCACCTTTGAGCAGATGCTGGTCGAAGACGGAATCATGCTGCGCAAGTACTGGTTCTCTGTTTCTGATGAGGAGCAGATTAAGCGCTTTGAATCCCGCCGCAACGATCCGCTGCGCCGTTGGAAGCTCTCCCCTATGGATCTGCAGTCCATTACCCGCTGGGAGGACTACTCCCGTGCCAAGGATGCGATGTTCATCCACACCGATACCCCAACCGCGCCGTGGTACACCGTGGAATCAGAAGACAAGAAGCGCTCCCGCATTAACGTCATTTCGCACCTTCTGAGCACCATTCCGTACGAGAAGCTCGAGCGCGAGATGCCGGAAATTCCGCAGCGCCCGGATTCCGATGGCGAAACCTATGAACGCCCTGCCCGCGAAGAGTTCCGCTACGTGCCGGACGTCGCCGCCAAGCTAGAGCGCAAGTCCGAGCAGAAGACGGCAAAGAAGACGTCCAAGAAGGGCAAGAAGAAGGATAAGAAGAAGTAGCAGCACCGGCTGTATTACTATCTTCTTTTATGAGCACTGACACCGTCGCGCAAGCGCGTTTAGGAGATAAAATCCTCACTGCGGTGGCGGTGCTCATTGCGCTATTTTATGTCATTTCTGCCGCGAAGAATCCCAGCATAATTGAGATTATTCAGGCAGGTCTATCGTTGCTATTCCTGCCATTTATGTGGATATGGCGGAGCCGTCCCGTGCTCAGCGCCACGGGCTTTGTTGTGCTGCTCGCGGCATGGGCCGTGGCTTGGATGAGCCAGCTGCCCACCAATCTAGGGCTTACCCCCTGGGCCCTGACTGCACCCATGGCGGTGTATGCCACCTCCCGCTATGTCACGCGCCGCGTTATTCCCCGCACGGTACTGGCTCTAACGAGTCTTGGCTCCTTCATTTCGCCAATCATGTGGCGCATAGATCCGGAGTCTTTCGTTTTGCATTACCAACTGGACCGCCGCTACTTGGCCATGTTGGTCGTGCACTGGGCTGTTTTGGGCACCACCTACTTCGCCGCCGCACGCTACTTCGACTTGGCACGCCAGCGCGAGCGCCTAGCCCAAAAGCGTTTCCACCAAGCCCAAGAGGAAGAGCGATTGCTCATCGCACGAGAGTTGCATGATGTTCTGGCCCATTCCCTAACTTTGATAAAGGTTCAGGCGAATGCTGGAATCATTGCCGGGCGATCAGACGCTAAAGCTGCCGAGGAAGCGCTGGCCAGCATTCGCGATGGTGCAGATTCTGCGTTGGAAGAGGTACGCGGCATCGTCACGGCACTGCGCAGCACTGGTCCCACCACACTGAAGCCAACCACGCAGCTAGAGCACATCGAGGGAATCATCGATGGCTTCCGCGCGGCAGGCTTGGACATTTCGGCCCGCCTGCCGCAAAATTGCGAAGTTCCAGCACTCACGCAGTTGGCACTGGTGCGCATCATTTCTGAAGGCCTAACTAATGCGTTGCGGCATCAAGGAGCCGGTACACGGGTGGAAGTAGAGCTAGTGCTAGCCGACGTCGCCCAGATCGCCCTTAAATCTACCAACCCCTCCCCAACTGCCAGCCAAGTGCCCGGCAGCGGTGTGGGTCTTGTTGGCATTGCAGAACGCGCTCACGCTTTGGGTGGAAATCTAGAAACCCGGGGCGATGCCAAAAAGTTCATCGTGCGCGCCGAGCTACCGTTGCAGAAGGAAAGCCGTGTCTAAGATTCGTGTCCTGCTCGCCGATGACCAAGCGATGCTTGTTGCCGCATTGTCTACCATCCTTAACGCACAGGATGATATTGAGGTCGTGGCCACCGCCAATACCGGCTCAGATGCCGTCACCGCGGCGATGAGCCACCGCATTGATGTAGCCATCCTGGATATCCGAATGCCGGGAATGGACGGTATCGCCGCGGCCCAAGCGATCCTTTCCCGCTTCCCCGAGTGCCGAATCATCATGCTCACCACGTTTAATGAAGAGGAATTGGTAGCTCAATCTATCGCCTCTGGCGCGCATGGGTTCCTCCTCAAAGATGCGGATCCGGAGGTGTTAGCGGGGGCAGTCCGGGACGTCGCCAAGGGCGAATCGGTACTGGCATCCCAGGTGACCGGACCGGTTCTGGAGGCCTATCGCACCGCTCTTACGCGAGGCGAGTTGAGCGCGCAAGAGCGCCAAGGGCTTAGCCTGGTTACCCGGCGCGAGATGGAGGTACTTTCGCTCATCGCCCGAGGGGCCACGAATTCTGAAATCGCCGCCGAGATGGTCATCGCTGAAACGACGGTGAAGACGCACGTCTCTTCGCTCATGTCTAAGCTTGCGGCACGCGATCGCGTGGCGCTGGTGCTGTTGGCCCAACGCGCCGGAATTGCCTAGTCTCCTACTGCGGTCGGAGATATTCACTGCGAAGTCCGTCTTGTGGGCGGAAGATATTCGCGTCCCAGCACGGGAGACTACGCAGTATGAATTATGAAGTCTCCTTTGAGCACGTCTCCAAGTCTTTTGGGCCTCACATGGTTTTGCGCGACGTAGATTTTCGCATCGCGCCTGGTCGCGTCCACGCCTTATTGGGGCGCAATGGCGCCGGAAAATCTACGCTCTTTTCGATCTTTTTAGGCCTGCTCTCCGCCGATTCCGGGATGGTTAAAGTAGATGGCGTTCCCTGGTCTCGTGAAGTCCTCGACCACGTTGGTGCCTCCGTCAACGGCCCTGCCTTTTACGGGCATCTGTCTGCTGCAGCCAATCTTCGCGTACATACTAGATTGCTCGGGATGCCGGAGGCTGAGGTCGACCGCGTGCTCTCCATCGCCGGTCTCAGCGAAGTTGGTTCCAAAAAGGCAGAGTCTTTTTCTACCGGTATGAAGGCACGCCTCGCCTTGGCCCAGGCTCTCCTAGGCGATCCAGAAATCCTTGTGCTGGATGAACCACAAAATGGCCTTGATCCGCAAGGCATTGTAGAACTGCGGAACCTCTTGCAAAAGCTTGCTTCTGTCGGCCACACCGTAATCGTGAGCTCACATCAGCTCGGCGAGGTTGTCCATCTAGCCCAAGACATCACCATCCTTGCTGAGGGTTCCATTCGCTATTCCGGCGCACTGGAGAACTTGGCTCCCAGCGGTCAACTTGAAGCAGAATTTTTCCGCCTGACGTCTCCGGATGGTGAGCGCCATGTTTAAGCGCTACCTTTCCGCCGAGCTCCTGCGCAGCCGCGGTAGCGCGCTGCAATGGCTCCCGCTCCTAGCCATACCGCTCGTGGTGATGACCGTACTATTTTCCTCCTTTGCTTCCTCCACAAAGGACGCTACTGGCGTCTTAGGATGGCAGTCCATGTTCATCACGGGCATGTATGCACCTCTCGTTGCGCTTTTTGCCACTGTTGCCGAACACCGAGAGGCCCGTACCCGGAGCGGCGGAACGCTGTGGCGGCGAGTCAATCCTCACTATGAACAGGCATCCCGCTTTCTTGTCATTCTCACCAGCCTTGCGGCCTTCCTTCTCCTGAATTTCGGAGTTTCCTGGGCAGTGGTCGCACTTCAAGGACGAGCGAACCATCAATTGTTACTAGTAGCTGGAGTCTATTCCTTCCTGGGTGCCATCGGCATCGCCGGTCTCGCCGCAGCGAGTGCACGTCGTTGTGGTCTCGCCGCCGCGCTCGGTGCGGGTATTGTCTGGCAGGTAGTTAGCGTTTTACCGAGCATTGTCGAAGGCAATGCGTGGTGGGCTTTCCCTCCAGCATGGCCGTTGCGGCTATTACTTCCTGCACTGCGCATTCATCAGAATTCCGTTCCTCTCGATCCGGGAGATCCGCTGCTGCAAGAAAGTCCTGTGCCTGCTGCGGTGCTATGTCTCCTTTTGGCGGTAGTCGGTGCCTGCGCAGCAATCCTTACTCCTCGCCGTACACGCCCTCTTTCTCTGCTCCGCCGCGCGGAGGCACCTGCTACTACTGCCGCACCAACTACCGCTGCTGGAACTTGGACCCCCGCAGTTATACCTCGTGCCGCCGCTCGTTCCCGGCTTTTGGGCGCGGTGCGCGGACTTCATCGTGCCGCTTTGAGCCCCGCACTCATCGCCTGCCTAGCTTTAACCGCACTGGCTCTGGTTTTCCTCTCCGCTATCTACTCGCCTAGCTATGTAGAAGGGTTCTTCCTCTTCTTATTGCTACCGGTAGGTGCGGGGATCCTTCCCGTGATGGTGTGGCCCCTTCTCGCGCCCTCGTGGCCTCTCAGTTATATTGAGTCGCGCTATAGCCCAATCGCACTCCTTTTGTGGCTAGTTGGCACTGTTGTGCTCGTGTGTTCTGCCGCATCGCTCGCGATGGTCTGCTCTGGTGGTTCTGCCACGGCCGCAGCAGCACAGTTGCCTCTGGCTGTGGGGGTGGGCTTTGCCATCACAGTAGTTTCCCTAGTTATCGTGCTGCTTTTCGGTATTTTGAGCGCGCTCGCCTTCACTATCGTAGGCACGATAGTCTCCGTAACCCTCGGCGGTGATGTACTAGCCAAGACCTTCTTGTGGCTCCTTGCCTTTCCAGTGTGGCCGATGAATGCCGATTCTCCTGGACGCTACACCGTCGCGGCGCTTTTGACGTTGTTGATTGCTGTCGCTGGTTCATGGGCATCCGCACGGTTACTACGGACTACTGCTCTGCGGCCCACAGGGTAGAAACGCTACAAAGCAGCCACGATATCCGGCACTTCGGTCCGTTTTGAGTCAACAACGCGGCCGCAATATCGGCCCAGCACCGGGACACAAGGATAAAACGGCAAAAGCCCGCGGAAACCGCGGGCTAGAGCTAGGTGAACTTAGAGCTCAGAAGGAGATACGCGCTTCGGCAGAACAACCGGGCGGGTGTGCGCCAGCTCTTCTACGATGCGTACTACCTGGTTGGAGTAACCATACTCGTTGTCATACCACACGTACAGCACCAGGTGCTTGCCGGAGGCGATGGTAGCAACGCCGTCGACGATGCCGGCGTGGGTATTGCCGATGAAGTCAGAGGAAACAACCTCTGGAGAGGCAATGTAGGAAATCTGCTGGCGCAGGTCGGAGTGCAAAGAGACATTGCGCAGGAAGTCGTTGACCTCATCGCGCTCTACTTCCTTGGACAGCTCGAGGTTGAGCACGGCCATGGACACGTCCGGGGTAGGAACGCGGATGGCGTTGCCGGTGAGCTTGCCCTCAAATTCCGGCAGAGCCTTAGCCACAGCCTTGGCTGCGCCGGTAGCGGTAAGCACCATGTTCAGGCCTGCAGCGCGGCCGCGACGATCGCCCTTGTGGTAGTTATCGATGAGGTTCTGGTCATTGGTGAATGAGTGCGCGGTCTCCACGTGGCCGTGGTTTACACCGTAGCGGTCATTGATGACCTTGAGAACAGGGGTAATGCCGTTGGTGGTGCAGGATGCAGCGGAGAGAATCTGATCCTCATCGCTGATGTTGTCGTTATTGATGCCGTAGACGATGTTCTTGATATCGCCCTTGCCCGGTGCGGTCAGCAGCACGCGGGAGATGCCCTTGGCCTTGAGGTGCTGAGACAGACCCTCGCGGTCGCGCCATGCGCCAGTGTTGTCCACCAAGATGGCATTATTGATGCCATAGGAGGTGTAATCGATCTCGGCGGGATCATTGGCATAGATCATCTGGATCTTGGTGCCGTTAGCCCAGATAACCTCGTTTTCCTCGTCCACAGAGATGGTGCCGTTGAACGCACCGTGAACGGAATCGCGGCGCAGCAAGGAAGCGCGCTTGAGAATGTCACCGTCGCCCTTCTTGCGCAGGACGATGCCGCGCAGGCGAACGCCACCGTATGCTGCCTCGCGGGCGACGAGCAGGCGGGCCAGCAGACGTCCGATGCGGCCGAAGCCGTAGAGGACGACGTCAGTGGTCTCTAGGTCAACGCCAGCACCGACGATCTCGCACAGCTCGCCTTCCAAGTACATGCGGAGGTTTTCCTCGTTGGATTCCTCCCACCCGAGGACCAAGCGGCCGAGGTCCACACTAGCGGCACCCAGATTCATGTCTGCCAATTCCACCAGGATAGGCAGGGTCTCCGCCGTGGACAGGTGGCGCTGCGCAATGCGGCGGCCGTAGCGATGAGACTTGATGATGTCGATATCGGTCTGTCCCACCAGTGGGCGGCCGAAGATGGTGGTGACAACGTTATTGTTGCGGTGCAGCTGGTGGATGAGCGGAATCATCTGCTGCGCCAGCTCGAGGCGCTCGTTCCAATCATCATGGCCAACATGTGCGTTCGCAGTCACGTAATTCATTCCTTTTCTGTCACGGGGGTGGCATTAAATCTTCAAACATAAATATTAGCGCTTACTAGTGTGGGTTTTGGCATAGATCGTTCAGGATGTTGGCCACAGTACCCCCGTTAATTTTTGCCACGTCGGTACCTACGAGGCAGTAAGCTACGGCATCATCGTGCTGCGCACGGCGTTCCTTAAGCACAGGGTTCAAGAGCGGATAAACCGGTGGAAGGTTGGGGTGACTGCGGGTGTACTGAGTTTCTAGTCCACGAGCAAAGCGGCCCGAGAAAGCACGGGTAGACACGGTTTGCCCACCACGGCGCAGTAGCTGCCGGTTGTAGTCACTCGTTCCTGCTTCTTCGGTGAGCAAGAATGCGGAACCACAGGAACATGCGGCGACGCCATCCCAGGACATAGCGGTGGCTATATCGTCTGCGGTGCGCAGACCGCCGGCGGCAATGAGGGGAACTTCTGGGGCTGCGGTATGCACGTCGGACACCAATTCCTCCAAGTCCCGAGAATCGGGAGTCGCGGCTAAGTCCCAGGTTCCGCGATGGCCGCCGGCGGCTGGGCCTTGGACGCAGAGCACGTCGACGCCCCGACGTGTGGCGGCGGTTGCCTCCGCAGAAGTGGTGACGGTGGTCCAGGCCTCTGCGCCCGCGGCGTGGATTCGCTCTATCTGTTCAGGTGTGAAGGTGCCAAACATAGACCACACCACGCGGGCACCGCCGCGCAACGCTAGGTCCAGCTTCTCTTCAAAGCCAAAGGAGTAATCGGGATCAGGTAATGGCTGGTTTTCTGCTTGCGCCAGCTCGCGTGCGGCGGCGCGTTGCGCCCCGGAAAGCGGCTGTTGTGGGCAAAAGAGGTTTACCCCAAACGGAATGCCGGCACACTGGTCAATCTGTATGCGGGCAGTGTCTATGCTGGCAGAGCCCACACCTAAGGTGCCAAAAGAGCCGGCGGCATGGGCGGCGCGCACTAGTTCCGGGGTGGTGGGACCGCCGGCCATGGGCGCGGGGATTACGCTACGGGAAAGAGAGCTTATAACCTGACTCATACCACCCCACCCTACCGAGAGAGGAAGCTAGTGCAGTGGCAGCTTTAGGAGATTTTTTCGCGCGGTTCTTTGGCTCGAAGAATAAACCCACACCAGGCCTCAATCCGGACGAGCTAGAGGCGGAGTGGCTTATTGTGGGCTTGGGCAATCCCGGCGCAAAGTATGCCGCTACCCGCCACAATGTGGGCTATATGGCCATCGATGATCTATTAGCCGCAGACGGAGACGTGCTTGAGCCGGTACGTGGGATGGATGTGCAGGTCGCGCCACTTAGCTGGGCGGGGCAGAAAGTACTTGCCGTGCGTTCAGGAACCTTTATGAATCTTTCTGGCGATCCAGTAGCGCCGCTGGCACAGCAGCTAGGAATCGCCCCAGATCACATCATTGTTCTCCACGATGAGCTGGACCTTCCGGCCAATAGGATCCGGATCAAGCAGGGCGGAAATGAAAATGGGCACAACGGACTCAAGTCGCTCACGGAGCGCTTGGGCACCCGCGACTATCTGCGTGTGCGCATTGGTATTGCCCGACCACCCAAGGGATCGTCCATTCCGGATTACGTATTGGGCCCCGTGGATGCGGGCGCCGGCTTTGATGACGCCATCGCCACCGCGGCCGAGGCCGCCCGCCTCATCGTGACAGACGGGTTAGGCAAAGCCCAGAACCAGATCCACTCGCGCTAGCACTGGGAAAATTTTTCTAGGGCCTGGGGGCTGCCGGCGGCGACGATGAAATCGGTGGGGGTGAGCTCGGTGGCGTCGGCAAGCGGGGCCCACTCCCCTTCCGCGCGGCGCACAGAGACCAATTGCACGCGGTGCGTGCGCCAGATGGCAGAAAGGTCGAGCGGCCGGCCCACCAATGAACTAGGAACGGCCATCTGGGTCACGCCATAATCAGTGGCAATCTCTGCAAAATCACGGAAACGCCCGCCCAACAGATAAGCCACGCGGCGGCCAGTATCACGCTCTGGCCGGATGACATGGTGGGTACCAATCTGGCTGAGAATACGCGCATGTGCCTCCGAATCAGCCTTGGCCCAGATGTCTTTGACCCCCAACTCCACCAGATTGGACGCGGTGAGGATGGAATCTTCCAAATGGGAGCCGATGGCGACAATGACGCGCTCGACCTCCTCCACGCCCAGCTGGCGCAAGGCCTCTGGGTCAGTGGTATCGGCCGCAATGCTCTCCGTGAGGTAGGGAGCTTCTTCGCGCACGCGCTTTTCGCTGGAATCGATGCCGAGGACCTCAACGCCATTGGCCATCAGCTCATGAGCAAGCGAAGAACCAAATCGGCCTAACCCAATAACGACGACGGGTGGAATATCGATGCCGGCGCGGGAGCGTCCCAACGCCTTGAGAATATTAGCCAAGGAACGGCCTTTCTTCGGGGAAGCTATAGCGCCGGCTAACGGATTTCGCCGCCAGCGCTGCTACCAAGGTGGTTGGGCCAATGCGACCCAAGTACATGATGAGGCATAGCACAATCTGCGAGGGCGCAGACAGGCTTGCGGTAATTCCGGTGGACAAGCCCACCGTAGCGAAAGCGGAGAGCACTTCAAAGGACACTTGATCACCGCTAAACTCCGGATCGAAAAAGCGCAGCGCCGCCACGCCCAGCGTGACTACCATGACCCCGGCAAAGCTCAGCGCCAGCGCCTGGCGGGTCACCGACCGCGGAAGGCTACGGTGCCCAATGGTGGTGGTTTCCCGGCCCGTAAATTCTGCTGCCATGGCTGCCAAGAGCACGCAAGCGGTGGTGACTTTAATGCCGCCGGCCGTACCGGCCGAGCCACCACCGATGAACATCAAAATATCGGTGCCCATCAGTGTAATGGGGTGTGCCTGGCCATAATCGATGGCATTAAACCCCGCCGTGCGCGGAGAAGCGCCGGCAAAGAAAGAGTTGAGCAACTTATCCCCCAGCGACATCGAGGACAAAAGCCCGGTCCACTCCATGCACGCGAAAAAGACGCCGCCGGCGAGCAAGAGCACCATTGTGGCCGTTAGGGTCATGCGGGCGGTAATGGAAATGCGGTGGACCACATGGCGATCGCGGCGTACCAACCGCGCCAACTCCGCCCACACCGGAAAACCTAAACCGCCACCAATCAATGCGGCGGCCAAGGGCAGCAAAATCCAGGCATCAGAAACAAAGGGCACCAGGTTATCGCTATTGGTGCTAAACCCCGCATTGTTAAACGCAGAAACCGCATGGAAGATGCCCTCCCATACTGCGAGCGGAAAGGAATGCCCATAGCCAATCATCAAGCGCGCAGCCACAATGACGGCGATGATGGTCTCAGCCACCGCGGTAAATGCGAAGGTAAAAATCAGCGTCTTGCGGATACCACCAGGGGCGATAGGGCGCCCCTCATAAGCGCCGGTTTTGCGAGCCTTAAAGCTAATCCGGCCGGTAAATAGCAGGCCAGATAGCGAGGCGAGCGACATGATGCCTAGGCCGCCAAGTTGAATCAGCGCCAAGATGACGACCTGGCCAGCTGGGCTCCAGAAGCTACCGGTATCCACCACGATAAGCCCGGTCAGCGATACCGCAGACGTGGCGGTAAAAAGGGCAGACAGGAAGGAAGCGCGGGCGGTGCCGGCCTCTGCGAACGGCAGCATGAGCAAAACCGTTCCCACCAGAATCAGCAAGAGGAAGCCAGCCGCGGTCAATCGCGCCGGGCCCCACTGCCGTATGGAAAGCAAGTGTTTCACCAGCGGAAGTATAGACCTGCTTAAGGCGCAGGGAAACTGCTGGCCGGTGCTGCCCTCGGTGGGCGGTTAGGATTGGTGCTATGACTTCGCCAAATAGCACTGCCAAGACCATTGTGATTACCGGCGCATCCGGCGGGTTGGGGGCCGCGGCTGCTCGTCAGTTGCACCGCACCCGGCCACAAGACAACCTGGTTATCGTCGGCCGCAATCCGGAAAAGACCCGCGCGGTGGCCGAGGAAGTCGACGGCCAGTACTTCCTGGCGGATTTTGAATCCCTGGGCCAAGTTCGCCGCTTGGCACAGGACTTGGAGGGCCTGGAGCATATCCACGCCTTGGGCAATAATGCCGGCGGCATTTTTGACGGCCCCTCCACCACCGCCGATGGATTTGAGCGCACCTGGCAGGTCAACGTGGTGGCGCCCTTTCTCTTAACCTCGTTGCTGCGAGACAAGCTGCGCGCGGATAACGCGAACGTGGTTCAGACCGCTTCCCTAGCCAATTTCCTTATGTCTAAATTCGACCTCAGCGATCCCACTACGCTGGAGCACTTCAGCCCCGAGCGCGCCTACGGCAACGCCAAGCTGGGCGATATCCTGCTCACCCGTTATTTTGATGCCCACGGGCTTTCCGCGGTGTCCTTCCACCCCGGCGTGCTTGCCACTGATTTTTCCAAGTCTTCTACTGGCCTAATGTCCAAGATGTATTCCGGGCTGATTGGCAAGACCTTTGGCACGCCTGCAGACGGCGGCGATAACCTCGCCTACTTTTTGACCGGCACCGAGGGAATCCACTTTGAATCCGGCGAATACTACAACGACAAGCGCAAACCAGGCCTCCAGCGCCCCATTGCGAAGAAGCTGTCGGTGGCTCGCCGCGTCTTTGATGATTTGGGGCGCCGCCTCAATGTGGAGTGGTAGCGCGAAACCACTAGACTATGCCGCATGAGTTCTGTCGCTTCTGAGGCCTCGCGCCGCCGCACGTTTGCCGTTATCGCCCACCCGGATGCTGGTAAGTCCACGCTGACGGAGGCGCTGGCGCTGCACGCACACGTTATTAATGAGGCCGGCGCGGTCCACGGCAAGGGCAACCGCAAGTCCACCGTGTCTGACTGGATGGATATGGAAAAGGACCGCGGTATTTCCGTGGCTTCCTCGGCGCTGCAGTTCGAATATGCACCGGAGGGCCACGAGGGCGAGCCCTACATGATCAATCTGGTCGATACCCCGGGCCACGCGGACTTCTCGGAGGATACCTACCGCGTGCTCACCGCGGTGGATGCGGCAGTCATGCTTATCGACGCCGCCAAGGGCCTCGAGCCCCAGACCCTCAAACTCTTCCGCGTGTGCAAGGCCCGCGGCCTGCCTATCATTACCGTCATCAATAAGTGGGACCGCGTGGGCCGCGAGCCCCTAGAGCTTGTCGACGAAATTGTCAACGAAATCCAACTGCAGCCCACCCCACTGTACTGGCCGGTAGGCATTGCCGGTGACTTCCGCGGCCTGGCACACATCAACGATGATGGCGAGGCCGATGAGTATATCCACTTCATCCGCACCGCCGGTGGTTCTACCATCGCCCCAGAGGAACACTTTGCTCCGGATGCCGCCGGGGAGAAGGAAGAAGAGGTGTGGGAGACCGCAGTCGAGGAAGCCGAGCTCCTTGCCGCCGATGGTGCCCTGCACGACCAGGAGCTTTTTGAACAGTGCGTGACCTCCCCACTCATTTTTGCTTCCGCGATGCTGAACTTTGGTGTGCACCAGATTTTGGACACCCTGTGCGCCATTGCCCCGGCTCCGCACTCGCGCGACTCCGATCCGAAGGCAGTTGAGGCTGCCACCGGCGCCATTGATGAAGTCCGCGAGGTCAGCGATGACTTCTCTGGCGTCGTCTTCAAGGTCCAGGCAGGCATGGACCAAAAGCACCGCGATAATCTGGCCTTTATGCGCGTGGTATCCGGTGAATTCGAGCGCGGCATGCAGGTCAACCACGCCCAGTCCGGCCGCAGCTTTTCCACCAAGTACGCCCTGACTGTCTTTGGTCGCACGCGCGATACCGTGGATACCGCCTATCCGGGCGATATCGTAGGCTTGGTCAACGCCGGCTCGCTTGCCCCTGGTGACACCATCTATTCCGGCAAGAAGGTGCAATTCAAGCCCATGCCGCAGTTCGCGCCAGAGGCCTTCCGCATTCTGCGCGCGAAGTCGCTGGGCAAGTACAAGGCCTTCCGTAAGGGGCTGGAGCAGCTGGCAGCCGAGGGCGTGGTCCAGATTCTCAAGAACGAGGCGCGTGGCGATGCTTCCCCGGTCATGGCGGCGGTGGGCCCCATGCAGTTCGAGGTCATGCAGGCCCGCATGGAGTTCGAATACAACGTGGAAACCGTCACCGAGCCTATTCCCTATTCCGTGGCTCGCCGCACCGATGCCGAATCCGCCCCAGAGCTCGGCCGTCAGCGTGGCGTGGAAATCTTTACCCGCCAAGATGGCGAGCTCATCGCGCTCTTTGGCGATAAGTGGAAGCTCGCCTTCATTGAGAAGGAACACCCAGAGCTCACTATGGAAACCCTCGTGGCGGATTAGAAACCACACAGGTCCACATAGCAGAGAAAAAGGCCCCTTCCCGTTCTGGGAAGCGGCCTTTTCCGTTGCGTGTTAAACCATCAACATCACAGGGACAACGGCAATCTTGACCACCTGCCCCACCACAATGGTGGCCGCATAACCGGTCATGATGCGCGAGTCGGAGCTCAGCCCCGTGGCGTAATTGACCACGGCCGGCTGAGCAAAGATGCCAGAAAGTCCGCCAGAGGTACGGGTTTCGGACTGACCCATGAAGCGATTCGCTACAGCGAATAGGACCGAAACCACCACGGTGACAATGGCGGCGAGGATCATGCACTTCAGACCCATCCAGGAGAAGGCGGTGGACAAGAATGCCTCGCTGGATGAGAGGCCCACAGACGCCAAGAAGATGACGAGGCCCCACTGCTGGAAGGCGGTATTAATGGAAGCCGGAACCTGCCATGGAATGCGGCGGGTGCGGTGCAGCGCACCGAGGATAAGACCGGTAATCAGCGGGCCGAGCGCGAAGCCCAGCTCGAAAGAAGCACCACCTGGCATCGGTACCACGACCTGGCCCAGCAGGTAGCCCAAGAACAGGCCACCGCCCAACGCTACCCAGTTCAGCTCGGAGTAGGACTTAATGGAGTCGCCGAAGTAATCCTGGATATCGCCCAAGCGGTCAAACTTCACGATGAGCTCGAGGGTATCGCCGGAAGCCAGGTGAGTTTCATTATTGGCCAAGAATTCCTCATCGCCGCGCTGCACGCGCACGATGCGACCGCCATAGCGGGAGAACAGGTTGAGCTCCCCAACGGTGCGGCCGGCAATATCTTGGTTAGAAATAGCCACGGTTTCGATGACCAGGCGCTTATCCACGAACGGAGTTTGCGGCTGGCGCTTGCCCAACATCTGGGTGAGTTCGCGGGCCTTGGCCTTGGTGACCATCACGCGCAGGATATCGCCCTTGTGCAATTCGGGGCGATCGCCGGCAACCCGGACCTTATTACCGCGGCGAATGGTAGCGATAACAAAGTGATCCTTGAACTGTTCTTCCAAATCATCGTAGTTCACGTCTTTGGTAACGCGAATGGTGCGGGAGCGGAAGATCTTGGAGGCAGAATTGTCCTTATCGTGCTTGGCGGGCCAATTCTGCTTGAGCAGGAATGCCACGACCAAAATGGCCACCGCCACACCCACGGGATAGCCCAGCGAGTAGCCCACGGCGGGTAGCTCTTCACCGGTTTGTTGCTGGGCAACTGCCAGCGACGGCGTCGAGGTCGTGGCGCCGGCAAATACACCAACGGAAGCCAAGGTATCCAGCCCCAGCATGCCACCAAAGAGGATGGCTGCGCCCGCGGCCACCACAATCGCAATGGTCGCCGTGAGCATGTGCTTCATCTGCTTGGAAAAGCCCTTGAAGAAGCGCTCACCGGCGGACAGACCTTGCATATAAATAAAGAGTCCCAAGCCCAGCTCTTGCAGGGAGCTTAAGATGTCTTTATCTAGGTCAATAAACGAGCCGAAGGCCAAGCCCACAAACAGCGTGCCTGCCGCGCCAAAGCGCAGCGGACCGAAGGGGATCATGCCAAATAGCGTGCCGAGCAGCACTATGAAAAAGATGCTCAGCCATATATTTCCATCAAAAATTGCTAACACGCTGGAATATTTTAGGCATTTTCCCCCAAAATTCCACGTGAAAGGCACATTCTTTAACGACCACCAATGGCATCGCTACTGCTTAGACCCTTTTCGTCAGGGGCCACCCACCTCCAGCAGCGGCACATCTCACAGCTAACGCCCATAGTGAACTAATCGAGGAGGAATTCCTTCCACCGTGGCCACTCCGTGTAGGTCTGGGCTTTCCCTGCCTGATAGTTCGCCCGCAGCTTGTGTACGTTGCGTTCGGTGGAGGCCACCTGCATATCTTCCGGGAAAAATAAATGCGCCTTCCCTTGGCGCTCCAACTCCAAAAGCCGATCTTTGGCTGCGTTATAGAGGGCGGGGCGGGCTATAAGGGCGTCGGCAATAGCGGGGTACCTGCGGAAGATGCGGCGGACGAAGGCTGGGCGCGCAACCTCCGGGCGCACATACCCGCGCGGCTTAGTACCAATAAACAGAAACTTCTCGTATCCGGCCTCTTCTGCTTGCGCAATGGTAATGCCACCGGAAGAGCCCAAAGCACCGTCCACGTACGGCGCGCCGTCGATAAATCGCATCGGCATAATCAGCGGCAGCGTGGAGGAAGCGCGCACGCGCACGAAGAGATCTTCCGGGGTGTGGATGTCCTGGCGAGTCCAGTAAACAGACTCGCCGGTATCGGCGCGCGCTGCAGCAAGCACCATATCGGCCGGATGCTCGCAGTAGGACTGCCAATCAAAGGGCAAATCCCTGTCTGCTGCGCGCTCATAGATGTACTCGGCATTGAAATACCCGGTGCCACGCACCAGCGAACCCACGCCACCGAAGCTAGGGTTTTTAGCAAAGTCCGTAAAAGACTCTTCGGCGCGGCGGGCATCGCGCGACAAGTAATTAACGGTGTGCGATGCCCCGGCAGAGACGCCGCCTACCCAGCCAAAGTCCACGCCTTCTTCGATGAGTTTGACCATACAGGCGGCAGTATAGGAATTGCGCATGCCGCCGCCTTCAATAACGAGTGCGGTGTTACTGGCGTCAATCATGGTGCCCCATACTACGCTGGGCCCAATGAAGCGCATTTTCCGACAATTGCTCGCGGACGAAGAAGGCACCTTCGATATCGAAACCGGCCAGCAGCCCCGCACCGGGTTCGCCTATAACCCCACCGGGAAGGTGCTCCTGCGGGTGACGGAGCCTACCCCAGCCGCGGTGAGCAAAGCCTTGGCCTTAGCCAAGGAACACGGCGCGCGGTATCTCGGCACATGGCGCCAGCCCGATGGTCCACTCGTCTTCCTCGCCACGGCCGTAACCCACGATGAATCTGTGGCCCGCGAGCGCGTTGCCGCCACCGGGCAGCGTGCGTACTTCGACTTGGAGCGCTGCCGCACCATCACCGTGAGCGCTCACTAGACTGGGCTCCCATGGGATTTAAAGATGCACTTGCCCGGCTGACCGGCGCGCAGTCCCCACGCCTGGCCCGCCCAGATTCCGCGGCGCTCACCTCCCACATTGACCGGCTGGAAATCCACACCGCAGGGCCGCTTATCATCGTCGTTACTGACCAGCCCGGCGCCGAGGTACTGCGCGAAGTAGCCCGCGCCCGCGAGTCAGCTACGCTGGATTCTCCCACCACGACGGTGCATTTTCCCGCCGTAAAAAAGGAAGCCTTGCCCATCAAAGATCCTCGGCACGGCTGGGTCATACCGATGACGCCCGCGCTTGCCGACGCCCTCGTAGACAACCTCCCCTACCCCGGCGACTACGAGCTTTCCCCCGCCGTAGCCGTGGTGGTGGAATAGTTTCCTGAAAGGACTGACATGCTGCTTTTGCCTTATTCTGGAAAGAAGCCGCGCATCCACCGCAGTGCGTGGATTGCACCCACTGCCACCATCATTGGCGATGTAGAAATCGGCCCGGATTCCTCCGTGTTTTATGGCAGTGTCCTGCGCGGCGACGTGGGCGCGATTCGCATTGGTGCTAGGTGCAATATTCAGGACAATTGCGTCTTCCACGTAGAAGAGGACACGCCGTGCGTACTAGAAGATGATGTCACGGTGGGACACATGGCGATGGTCCATGCCGCGCATGTGGAGGCCGGTTCCCTGGTGGGTATGTCCTCTTCGCTGCTCTCGCGCTGCACTATTGGCACCGGCTCACTCATCGCGGCAGGCGCTGTGGTACTGGAAGGAACCACCATTGCGCCGCGGAGCCTTGCCGCCGGCGTGCCAGCCAAGGTCCGCCGCGAGCTCAGCCCAGAGGAATCGCAAGCCTTCATTCCGCATGCTGCTCGCTACGTGGACTGCGCGCGCAGCCAATCCGATGCGGCTTTGAGCCTGGATGAGGTCACCTTTGATTAAAGGGAAAGCACGCCCATGAGGATGAGGAAGACCGCCACGAGGTAGCCGCCAAAGAGCGCCACCTGGGTGCTATTGGCGCGCGCCGCGGCAAAAAGACGGCCGGCAGCCGATTCGGGATGGGCGCGCACCACCGCAATAAAAAGGCCACAGATAGTGGGCAGGGACAGGGCAAGGCTGGCGTACCACACCAAGCCGCCGTACTGAGCGGCCGGAGCAATATCTTCGGTAGCCAAGTGCATAAGCCCGTAATAAAACGGCACCGAGGTCAGCGATTGCACCACACCCATTACGAAGCCGATGAGTGCGGTAATCGGTGATGGCGTCCGCAGCGGCTCTAGCAGCCGATTGACTAAGGCATTGGGCTGCCCATTAGATCGCCATGATCCGAAAGCCACCGCAATGCCCACTGCTACAAGGACCCAGCCAGCAATGGGTGAGCTCAAAATGGCCTCAATTTGGTCTTTGACTCCTAGCAACAAAAACATCACCACTGCCGCTGCGACGAGCACCCCGACCCAATCTCCTATTACCACCAATGCAGCAATGCGCCGATACTTACCGCGGGGCAAAATGATGCCGATGGCCACAAGGATGCCAATAAGTAAGGCATTGACGGAATCCAGAAGGGCGAAACTAACGGCGTGGAGCATGCCGGACAGTCTACCGCCCCATACCGCCATCGCCGATACACCCGAGGGCACAAGCCGTATATCTCACGAGCAGCTTCCTATTGCCCACCACACACGTCTTTGCACACATTCCGCAATTTTGCGTACACTATGCAATGTTTCGCACGGGGTGCAGATTTTTCCCCGCGGATTCCATATTCACTGTCACCCGCGCGCAAAGCATTGCACGCATACTGCACAAGAAAGCACATTTTTATGTCTAAATTCCTCTACCGGCTAGGCAGCTGGTCCTACCGCAAGGTGTGGCCATTCCTCGCCTTTTGGCTCATCGTCTTGGTGGCCATGGCGGGACTTACCGCCGGCTTTGCCAAGTCCCCGAACCCTAATTTCTCCATGCCGGAGATGGATTCCACGACCACCCAAGACAAAATGATGGAGCGCTTCGGCCAAGATACCGATGCCATGAGTGCTCCCGAAGGCACGGTGGTCATCCAAGCACCGGAGGGCAAAGACCTCACCGATAAACAGGTAGCCGGCAAGGTAGATGACCTCCTTAGCGAGCTCAAAGACACTGGCGCGCTCAAGGCCCAGGACAAACTGGTCAGCCCGGTGATGGCTGCAGCCGGCATGGAAAAGCAAATGGGCGAAAAGATGAAGGCCCAGCACATGCCGGAGGAGCAGATTCAAAAGAACCTGCAACAGCTCTCCCCGCTCAGCGAGGACAAAACTACCGGTACCGTCACTATTACCTTCAACGCCAACGAAGTCATGGACATCCCAGAAGAGGACATGACCAAGGTCACGGACGTCCTCAACAAGTACGACGAGGGCGAGCTCACCGTGAAGTACCAGGGCAACGCCTTTAGCTCCGCGGGCCAAGAGATGGGTGGCAGCGCCGAGATGATCGGCCTCATCGTCGCCGCAATCGTGCTGCTGATTACCTTCGGTTCCTTCGTAGCCGCTGGTATGCCGCTAATTTCCGCCATCATCGGCGTGGGCATCGGCATCCTCGGCGTACAGGTATCCACGGTCTTTACGGATACCGTTTCCGATATGACCCCGACGTTGGCCTCCATGATTGGCCTGGCCGTCGGCATCGATTACGCGCTGTTTATTGTCAACCGCTTCCGCAACGAGCTCATCACCTCCTCTGGCCTCAACGATCTTTCGCCAAAGGAACTGGCCCAAGAGCTCAAGAAGATGGATAAGGCCACCCGTGCCCACGCCATGGGCATGGCGCTGGGCACCGCGGGCGGTTCCGTTGTCTTCGCCGGCACCACCGTGGTCATCGCCTTGGCCGCGCTGACCATTATCGGCATCCCGTTCCTGGGCACCATGGCCATCGCCGCCGCGGCAACAGTGATCATCGCCGTATTGGTTGCCAATACTTTCATTCCCGCCCTGCTGGGACTTTTGGGCACCAAGATCTTCGCCGGCCGCGTGCCTGGCCCCAAGGTTCCAGACCCAGAAGACGAAAAGCCCACCATGGGTCTGCGCTGGGTTCGCCGCGTGCGTGCCCACCCGTGGCTGCACCTTATCGCGGGCGTCGTTGTGCTGGGCATCCTGGCCGTACCATTTGCCCAGCTGCGCCTGGCCATGCCCACCGATGGCACCGCAAAGCCCGGCACCCCGCAGCGCGAGGCCTATGAGATCACGGCAGACGCCTTTGGCCCTGGCCGCAATGCGCCGATGATCGCGTTCGTTGATGTGGCCGACGTCCCTGAGCAGGACCGCATGCCGGCCTTTCAGGAACTGCTGCAAGAATTCAATGACAACGACGGCGTAGAAAACGCCCAGATCGTGCAGACCACTGACAACGGTGATGCTGCGCAGATCATGATCACGCCTACCACCGGCGCAACCGATGAGGAAACCACCGAAACCCTTAACCACTTGCGCGATTACCAGGGTGAGTTTGAAAAGACCGGCGGTTCCTACGGCATTACCGGTATCACCCCGATCTTCGATGACATTTCTGAGCGCCTCAATAACGTGCTTATCCCATACGTAGCCATCGTGCTGGGCCTGGCCTTCATCGTCTTGATGCTGGTCTTCCGCTCCATTTGGGTACCGCTCATCGCTGCTGCTGGATTCGCGCTTTCGATGACTGCCACCTTCGGCATCACCGTGGCCATTTGGCAAGAAGGCATGTTCGGCATCGTCGACGACCCACAGCCGCTGCTTTCCTTCCTGCCCATCATGCTCATCGGCCTGACCTTCGGCCTGGCTATGGACTACCAGGTCTTCTTGGTCACCCGCATGCGCGAGGGCTTTGTCAATGGCAAGACGGCTGGCAACGCCACCTCCAATGGCTTTAAGCACGGCGCCCGCGTGGTCACAGCGGCGGCCCTTATTATGATTTCTGTCTTTGCCGCCTTCATCTTGATGGACGAGCCATTCATCAAGACCATGGGCTTTGCCTTGGCTACGGGAGTGCTTATCGATGCCTTCGTGGTCCGCATGATGATCATTCCCGCTACCATGTTTGTGCTAGATAAGAAGGCATGGTGGTTCCCGCGCTGGTTGGATAAGATCACGCCAAACATGGACATCGAAGGTGAGGCCTTGCACTCTGACCGCGAGGAACTCCTGCGCGCACAACGAGAGAAGGTAGGCGAGACACACCGTGGCTAGTCTGCGCGAAGAAAAGAAGCGGGCTACGCGTCAGGCCATGGCCGATGCGGCAGCGCGCCTCGTCCTCGACGGTGGCGCCGAAGCCGCCACGATCTCCGGCATCACCGCGGCCGTCGGGGTCTCCCCGCGCACCTTTCACAACTACTTCTCCTCCGTGGCAGATGCGCTACTGTCCTTTAGCACCGATGTGCTTGCCAAGTTTTCCAAGGAAGTACCCACTGTCTTTCCTAATTCATCCATTTCTGAATTCCTCGAACAGGTAACGCTCGATGCCACCGAAAACGAGGGCAAAGAGCTACATTCTTTTACCTCTCCTTTCACCATTGGCGAGGCTTTAGAAAACTTGAGCCATACCTCGAAAAAGCGCCAACAATTCCAAGTCGTAGCTGACCAAGTTTTGGAAGCTTTCCACCAACGCGTCCCGGATAAGTCGCGCTTTGAGATCGCGGTCATTCTCCAAGCGTGTGCGGGTGCCAGTGCGATGAGCATGAAAGAAATCCACCGCCGCTCCC
Source organism: Corynebacterium sp. UMB0012 (assembly GCF_030216265.1). NCBI lineage: Bacteria > Bacillati > Actinomycetota > Actinomycetes > Mycobacteriales > Corynebacteriaceae > Corynebacterium > Corynebacterium sp. UMB0012. Next base: position 95,464 of record NZ_JASOKQ010000005.1, on the reverse strand, counting down.
AGGCCGAAGAATCACTGGACGCTCACACAAAGCATGAGATAGTTCGCACAGCCTTTGCCACCGTGCGCGCCATCGACTAGCTAGCCTAATGGGCGCTTTAATCCGTATGCTCGGCAATAGTTATGGATAAGAAAGCCCCTATATCGAGCACCGCGCAAAACGCCCGCTTCATTCAAGCGGGCGTTAATGCCGCATTTCAAGACCGCATCGGGGAGGCGACCGACGTGGAATTTAATTTCCTCGGCCCCTCCACTGACGATAAAGGCAACTTTGTCACCGATCAGCTAGTGGAGGCGAGGATAAGTTCCGCGCGGCACGTTTCTGATTTCCGTGGCGTGCGTCTCGCCGTCATCGCCGCAGGCACTTGGCACTGGACTACCGCTGCTACCGCGCACTATGGTGACCTTCCGCAGTCAGGTACGGCCAGCACAGACGTCGACCGAATGGTTGCTTATGCCTCCCTCATCGTGGGAAATATGCCGGTGCTGCGCGCCCAGCAGGGCGAGCACGTGGCCATCGTTGCGGTAGATTTCCATCCCTACCTGGACTTTCGCCAGACCTTGCTGCGCGGTCTCCAACACAGCAACGCGGACATGGATGAGAAAGGGCCGGTCCTCGCACTTGCCCGCTACCTAGACATGGATTCCACCGCGGAAGAGCCTTACCTGCATTTTTCTGATGGCACCACGGTGCGTTTTGAACAGCCAAGCCCCGAGGTACACAAGATTTCCAGCATCACCCCGGGCTTGGCGGCCGCGCGCGTCTTGGAGGACGCCTTTTACTTAAGCACCGAAAACCAGATGTTTTTCCAGGGCAACTTCCCAGATGCCACGGTAGAACTCGATGTGGATAAGGCCACCGCCACGGTGTCTTATTGCGGCGGGCAGATTGCGGCCAACGCGGTGCTTATCGCGACCATTTCGGACGAGGAGTTCACGTGGGCCTGGGCAGATCCGGTGTTTAAAGACACCGCGGCGGCGCGGTTGGCAAGAAACCTAGCGCGCTTTGGCATCGACGAGGCTGTGCCCGAACTGGTGCGCCCGCACCTTCCGCTTCCGCTGGCGCGCGAGCACCAGCTACCGCACCTAGCTTTGCCCATTTTGGGGATCTGGACGCTGGCGGGCACTACGCTTGCCGACGCCCGCGTGGGCCTCGTCCTGCTCGATGCTCCACAGCTGCACCTCCCGGAGCCGACGCCAGCCGCCACCGAAGCTACTTTGGCGGTAGCCCCTCCCTCATGGATCAACGCCGATCGCGCCCGCGCCGCCTATGGATCATTTCGCGGGGTGGACGTGTAGGGCGTTGCGGAGGGCGTCCACATCGACGTCGGCAAGCGCGGCAGGTTCAAATGCCGCATCGTTGGTTTTATCCACCAAGACCGCTCGCACGCCCTCGGCAAAGTCCCCACGCCGGTACATATAAGCGCCCAGGTTGGTCTCCATATCTAGCGCTTCGCGGATGCTGCTGCACTCCTGCTCGGCGCGGAAGAGCTCCATGGCCGCCACAATGGAGGTGGGGCACGCCTGCGCGGTCAGCTTGTCTACCAGTTGTTTAAGCTCTGGGTACTTTTCCAGGGCCGCGGTGATGCCTTGCCAGGTATCGTGGGAAAAGGCGTCCTCGATGGCGTCGATAAGCTCGGCCAAGGCAGCCTCGCCGCTAGGTGCGGTGGCATGCTGGGCTAGCGCCGTGGCTAGTCCCTGCTCGATAACCGCACTAGCAAAGGCTTCGCCGTCCGCCACATAGTGGGTGGCCAGCCCGCTCCACACAAGGTCTGCGGCATACATGCGGTAGCCGGTAATCCCCCAGAACTTCGCCAACTCGGCCGAGGCCTTGCCGCGCGTTCCCACCGCACGCTGGGCGGCATAGGCCATGCCCACGTCCGTGACATAGCCAATATTCATCTCTGGCATGGAGGCAAAGGTTTTCTCCGTAACCACGCGGTGGGACCCATGGGCAGAAATGCCCAGACCGCCGCCCATAGCGATGCCATCGATGAGCGCCACGATGGGCTTGGGATACTCCGCGATATCACCGTTCAACGTGTATTCGGTGGCGAAGAAGGCATCCACCTCATCCACTTTGCCTTCCTTGACCGCATCGCGGGCATAGCGAACATCGCCGCCGGCGCAATATGCCTTGGGGCTAGTCGAGGTAAACAGCACCTGTTCCACCTCATCGTTGGCGCGCCACTGCGCCAGCGACTCCGCAATGAGGTGGATCATTTCCGGGGTGAGGGAATTGAGAGCCTTGGGGCGGTTGAGTTCAATGACTCCGGTATGGTTACGGATTGAGGAAACGATAGGTGCAGCAGTAGTCATAGCCCCTAGTGTGACACAGAACGCATGCACCTATCCACCATAAGCCAATTCACAGATAGGTTCGGAATTTTGCTCCCACAGCTCATCGCCCTGGATATGGACGGCACCCTACTGGACGGCAACGGCCAGCTTCCACCAGATTTCGCCGCGATCAGCACCCGTGCCCACCAGCTCGGCGTCACCCTAGTACCCGCCTCGGGCCGCCAGCTCGCCACCCTGCAAGAGATGTTTCCGCACGAGGACACCTTCATTGCAGAAAATGGCTCCGTGGTCGTCCACGGTAATCGCGTCATTAGCGCCACTACCTTGCCCAGCGCAGCTGTGCGCGCCGCCATGGCCGCACTCCAGTCTGTCGAGACCCCGCATACCGTAGTGCTGTGCACGCCGGATACCGCCTATGTCCACAAAGGCGCCAATAAACAGGCCCGTGCTGAGATTGCCAAGTACTACAGGTCAGTGGAATGGGTAGATAACCTCGATGCACTACTGGATGCGGACATCATCAAAATCGCCGCTTACTGCGCCGACGGCAGCGAAAAGCACCTACACCAGCCCCTTCTTGCGGCCGTACCGGAACACAATATCGCCATTTCTGGCGCCGTATGGCTCGATGTCATGGCCGCTGGCGTCAATAAGGGCGTAGCACTACAAACCATGGCCGAGCTCCTCTCGGTTCCTATGCCTCGTACCGCAGCTTTTGGCGATTTCCTCAATGACTACGAGCTCCTCCGCGAGGCGGGCACCGCGATCGCCATGGAAAATGCGCACCCAAAGTTGAAGGAAATCGCCGATCGCATCGCCCCACCCAATACCGAATATGGGGTCATGACAGTTCTGCGTCAGCTTTTTGACAGCGAAGAGTCTTAGACTCGAATTTTCGCCTCCGCCCCGCGCGCCGCACCGCTACTCCCCTGCATGAGGAGAAGTGCTGGTGCGCAGGCTAAAATAGTCCGTTTAGAAAATATACGTAGTGCTTTGGGAGTTTTTGTGAAGCAAATTTTGCGCTCACTGCTGGGGAAGAAGAAACCTGGGCGTTCGAACGAACCACGCACACCGGTCTATCAGCCAGTACCGCCCAAAGCTGGCTCTACCAGTGCGCCCCAGACCCCTAAAAACAAGGATTCTGCGCGCCAGAACTCGACCAACACCGAATCCACCACGGGTGCCCAATCCACCGAGCCGAAGGGCAAGCCCCAGGACCGCACCGCTAAGGACGGCGAGTCCAAGAACCAAGCTAAACAGGCACCTGCGCGCAAGCCCACCCCGGCAAAGGCTGCACAGGCTTCCGAATCCAAGCCTGCTGCTGCGAAGTCGAAAAGTGCGAAGCCTGCCGCCAAGCCCGCGGCTAAGGACACTACTCAGCCCAGCACTGAAAAATCCCAGGCAAGCAAGGCCACTTCCGCAAAACCGCAGCAGGCTAAGTCCGCCTCGCCATCGCCTGCAGCCAAGGCGCCAATGACCAAGCCTGCAGCCCAAGGTTCTGCCACCAAGCCATCCACCACACAGCAAAACAAGGCAGAATCCTCCCCCAAAACAGCTGTTAAAAAGCAACAAGACTCGCCTGCTCAGGACAAGAAGCCACAGCGCAAAGCACACGAACCGGTTCAGCGACCACGCCGCGGCGCAAGCTTTAGCACCACCCCGCCTAAGTCCTCCCCAAAGACTCCGTCTACCCGCAGTACTTCCCCGAAGCCGGCCGCGAAGCCTGACACCCAACCCTCTCAGAAAGGCGCGGTAAAGCCCGCACCTCAGACTCAACCCACTACCCAGAAGCCGAAGCAGACGCCCAAGCCGTCCTCTTCTTCCAGCGCGAAGAAGGCTTCCCCGCAACCGGCAAAGCCGCAGAAATCCCAGCCGGCTAAATCCAAGCCGGCCACCGGCCAGCAGCAAGCACAGAACCCCCGTTCCCCCAAGCGCGTGCCGGCAAAATCGGCAAAGCAGCAACCGCAGCCGCAACCTACGCCGAAGAAGAACGCGCAGCCGTCGAAGCCCTCGCAACCGTCCAAGGGCCAAGGATCAGCACGTACTCCCGGCTCTGCAAAGCAGAAGGCTGCCCCACAGGTCTCGACTCCTAGCGCTCCAGCGCCAAAGAAGGGCACCTCTGCCCCCAAGCCGAAGGTGGCTGCGCCAAAGACTGCATCTAAACCTTCCCAGGAGAAAGCTGGGGCGGCGCAAAGCCAGACTGCTCACAATGGAAACAAGGTAGTCCAGCCGAAATCGCAGCAAGGCGCACCCGCTAAGGGCAAACTGCCCAAGCAACAGGCACAGAAACAACAGCCGCAGCCGAAGGCAAAGGAGGCGACGCCTCAAGACAATGCCAAGGAGGTAACCAAGCGCCGCCCGCAGGTTAAGCCCTCCGATATCAGTCGCGGATTGGCGCGTAAATCGCAGCAGGTGGGCACTCCAACCCCGGCCCAGCAAAAGCCGTCGCGAGCCGCTCAAAAGCCCAAGGCAAAGCAACAGCCTGGTTCGCCCCAGCCGAAGAAGGCCGAGCCTCAAGCCGCTCCGAAGACGAAGCCTGCAAAGGCAGACAAGTCCGCTGCGACAGGCGCCGTAGCAGCTGGAGCGGGTACGGCCGCCGCCGCTGCCGCCGCTGAGAAAAAGCGGGAGAAGGCACAGCCGTCGAAGGAGCAACATCCAGCCCCTGAAAAGCCACAGGCAAAGGCGGCACCGCGCCAGCCACAACAAGCTGCGCAAAAGCCAGCATCACAGAAAGCCTCGATCACGCAGGTAGATACTAAGTCTAAGTATCCGCTACAAAAGCAGGCCAAGGACCCTGAAGCGCTGGCTACGCCGCCAGAGAGCAAGGTCGTTAAGAAGAAGCGCCACGCCCGCCTGCGCCAGGTCAAGGGGCTGGATGGACTGCGCGGCCTCGCAGTTATTGCAGTGGTGCTGTACCACTTCTTCCCTTCCCTGCTTCCCGGTGGTTACTTGGGCGTTGACCTCTTCTTCGTCCTCTCCGGATTCCTCATCACCTCTTTGCTGGTGCGTGAATTCCGTACCTCCGGCACAATCAGCTTGAAGGACTTCTGGGTGCGCCGATTCCGGCGCATCCTCCCAGCCGCAGTATCCGTCCTAGTCATGTGTACCGCTTTGGTGGCATGGATAGGCGGGGACCTAGCGGTCGGCTTGCGCCAGCAGTTCTTAGGCACCCTATTCTTTGTCAACAACTGGACGCAGATCGCCACCTCCCAGTCCTACTTTGCGGACAATGAGATTCAGGTCTTTGCCCACTATTGGTCGTTGGCTGTGGAGGAGCAGTTCTATGTCATCTGGCCACTTCTTATCACTGGCGTTTTCCTGATTTCTCGCCGCAAGCCGCGCCGGCTTCCCATCCTCGTAGCCGCAGTCTTAGCTATCGGTTCCGCCGTGGCCATGGCGCTCATCTACGTGCCGGGTGAAGACCCGACGCGCGTCTACTACGGCACCGATACCCATGCTTTTGGCCTGCTCACAGGCGCCGTGCTGTCTTTGCTGATGACCTCTACCAAGTCCGACCCGCAGGCGGATTCGTGGGCAGCGGCAGGCAAAGCCGAATCGCGCATCGCCGGAATCATCGGCACTGTGGCGCTCATCGGCTACGGTGTCCAGCTATTCCTCATGCCGGATGACGCAGAGATCACCTACCGGGGTGGGCTCTTCCTCACTAGCGTGCTTGGCGTCCTGATGGTGTGGGGCGTGGTTCGCGAATACGGCCCGATGACCCCGCTCTTTAGGACCAAGGTCATGCGCTGGTTTGGCCAGCGATCCTTCTCGCTGTATCTCTGGCACTGGCCGGTCATCATGATGCTCAAGGCGCTTTTCGAGGGCAACCAGAACTCCGATAAATCGTGGATCCTGGGCCTTGTAGCCGTGCCTATTTCGCTGCTCCTGTCCGAGATTTCCTATCAGTTCATTGAGAATCCGTTCCGCCGCGGCGGCTATAAGAAGACATGGAAGACCTACTGGTCCTCCCGCCCAGGATTTAGCGAATTGCGCGATGGCTTTGGCACGACCATGTGGCCGGTAGTCCCATTCTTGGTCATTGCCTCTGTAGCCGGCGTAGTCTACGGCGTTGTCAATTCCAGCGATAAGACCGAGTTGGAACAGCAGCTGGAGCAGCTTCAGCAGCAGAACCAGAGCAGCAACAATGCCCCGGCGCAGCCGAACAACACTGCCCCACAGCCGCCTGCTGCGGACAACGACGATAAGGCTGCCACGAAAGATAAGAAGACCCGCCCGATGCCGCAGGGCAAAGACATCACCGCTGTCGGCGACTCGGTGATGCTGGCTTCTAGTGGCGCCCTCAAGCAGCGCTTCCCGCAGATTTACGTCGATGCAGATGTATCCCGCCACTACACTGCGGGTATCCAGATTCTGCAGCAGCTTAAAGATTCTGGTCAGCTGCGCGATACCGTCTTCCTCGGGTTTGGTACTAACGGCCCTGCCTTCCCAGACCAGATCAAGGAAGCGCTGGATATCATCGGCGAAGACCACACCGTTGTCATGGCTGTTCCTTATGGTGACCGTGAGTGGATGGCCCAATCCCAACAGGATGTCCTCGACGCAGCCAAGGAATACGACAACGTATATATCGCTGACTGGTGCGGACATGCACAGAGCAACCCGGAGATCCTCTACTCCGATGGTGTTCATCCAATGCCGGAACGCACCGGCGGGTACTCGGATGCCTTCTACGATGCTCTAAAGCAGTACTCGAATGGCGACAAGACTGTGTCCTCTCAGTGCGTGCCGCAGTAAAGCACAGGCCGGCGCGGGGCGGGGCGTCGGAAAGCGCCTAGTTCCCTCCCTCCCGCCCTTCGCGCTCACCGGAAGGTGTGCTCCGCTAGCAGCAGCATCCGCTGTGAGCGCGAAGGGCGCTGGTGCGCCTAGGCATAGATAAAGCTCGCCCCCTACATCACGGTAGAGGGCGAGCTTTATTCGTTGGGATTAATCGACGGAGAATTCACCCATCTTGTCCCAACCGGTGCGGCCATCGATGTGAACGTTAATGATGTCCGGGGTTTCCACGAGGTACTTCGGGAATTCCTCGCAGGAGCGCTGGAAGTGCTCGCTCTGGACGTGCTCTACGTCCTTGCCATCTGCGTAGGACTCCAGCAGAAGGAAGCGCTGACGATCTTCCGGATCGCGGAACCACTTGAAGTCGATGCAGCCCGGCTCTGCGTTGCAGGCCTCGGTGTACCAATTGATTTCATCGAGGAAGGTCTCTGCGTATTCGGGCTTAACGTGGAACTGTACGTTGATCAAAATCATGCCCCGATTCTACCGGCACCGTGCAGCTTCTTCATCGTCACAGTTGGAGACCACGAATGCGGTGAAATCGGGGCTAGTGGAATGCGGTTTAGTTGAGGAAGAACTCCGCAACGTAGATGTAGGTTCCGTCATAAGCAGTTGCTACGCCAAAGCCGTGTGGGGAACCAGCATTGACTGGAACATCGCGGTTGAACCAGTTCAGGCGGTCTTGTGCCTGCTGCTCGGTGAGGCGGTGAACAGAACCCTGTCCTTCATCCTTGTGATTCAGGCCGTGGGCTACCCCGCCCTTGTAGTCGAGCTTGCCGGCGGCACCCTGGTTGGCCCATTCCTGGGCGATGGCGGTGGCGTGAGCGTCCTTGCGGTGCCCAGCCTTCTCGAGGTGGGCGGTGGTGGCGGCCCCCAACTCACCAGCGACCTTAGGCGCGTGGCCCGCCGGCTTGGCCAGGAATGCTGGCAGCGAGATACCGTACTTCTCGGCCAGCTCATAGGCCTGCGGTGGCAAGGTGAGGCGGAAATCCTGCACAGCGGCGAAAGGATCAGAAGAAAGCTGCTGAACCTGCGAAGAAGCCTGCTGAATCTGCGGCGGCAAGGCCGGCTGCGCAGAGGCCACGGTAGAAGTACCAGTAATGACAAGAGCGGTGGACAGGGCGGCTACGGTTGCACGGTGAGAAAGCTTCATGCCCTCCACCGTGCCATAAGTGGCCGGCAGTCTGGAAGGAGTTGCCGGGCTGCGCAGGTGATTCGATACAACTTTGTTATGGTCCCTGTGCTCTTGAGGAAATCCGGATGGTGGGACAATATCCTCACCGCGCATTTTTGGAGTACTGCGAAAGGTTGTTGACTGTTGCTGGACGTATTGACCGGGTTTGCGATTATTTTCGTAGTCATCGGCGTCGGGTTTGTGCTGGCCCACAGGGGCGTTATTGGCAAGGGCGAGGCGCGCTTGCAATTCAATCGAACGGCCTTTTGGGCGGCCACGCCGGCACTCATTTTCTCCAGTGTGGCTACATCCGATACCTCCGCGTTTGCGTCCCCAGTGGTGGCCGTGATCGCTGCGGCGGCGAGCTCCTACAGCTCGGTCAATATTGGCCTGCCCATTGCCACCTATGCCATTGGTGATGCCACCTACGTCATCCCAGCATTGGTTCTCCAGATGGCGGTGCTCTCCCCGTTTATCATCGCGGGTCTCAATGCGCAGGGTACGAGCCTGCGATCGATATGGAACTCCGTACTCGCAGGGATTACCGCACCGGTGGTGTTAGCTGCGGTGGCGGGATTTATTGTCTCCGCGGCGCAGTGGCAGGTACCGGATGTGGTGATGAAGCCGCTGGAGATATTGGGTGGCGCCTCTATTCCTATGATCCTGATGAGCTTTGGTGCCTCGTTAAAGGGCGAGGGGCTATTGGAGGAGGACCGTCTGCCCACCCTAACCGCGACGGTATTGAAGTTGGTGGGCATGCCCGCTGTCGCGCTGGCCGTGGGCGCAGCGCTGGGGCTAGACGGCGTGGAGTTATATGCGGCATTGATTCTGGCTGCCTTCTCTACAGCACAGAACGTGTATAACAATGCCGCCACCTATGAGGTTTGGCTAAAGCGCACTTAGTATATGCCGACGTCGAGCGCGGCAAATTCGCGCTGCAGCGCATCGGGGTCAATGGCTCCCGCCACGTCTGGACCAGCGATGGCGGCAAAGCCGTCGAGCACCGATGCACCGTAGTTATGACCGTGCCCATCGGGTACGTCCTTTGCGCCGGGCAGATCGGCGGCTACTTGGAGGGAAGAGATGAGGGGCATCCACTGCATTACGCGCTCGGCAGAATACGGTGTCCGCTCGCGCATCCAATCCGGCTCCTTAAAGGCCATCTGTGGCGACCACCAGGCCACCGGGTCCGAGGGATGTTGGATATAGAGCATGCGGGTGCGTCCCCACTCCTCTTCTGGCACCGTGCCCCATTGGCGCACCTGCGCGTCATCGTTGGCAAAGCGCACGACGAGGCCGCCGGCGTATTCGGGAGTTATCTCAGAAGAGCCAGGGTCGCGGCGCTCCACAAACTGGGTGCGCAGGCGATTAAAGTGCGGCGGCCCCGTCAATAGGATGCCGTCGACGGAATTGGCGATATCGCGCACCCCGGAAAAGGCCGCCTCAATGCCCGTGGTGCCCAAGGATTCGCCGTAGAGGTAGAGCTTCGGGCGTTTATCCTCCGGCAGCCCGTTCCACCAGTCCACGATAGGGTTGATGAACTCCTGCCCGGCGCGTTCTACCTGACCACCGCCGGACAGGAAATGCAGGGCTGAGGGCATGGCAGAGTATTGGGCGGCCGCGATGGCGGTGTCCCCGCCGTAGAGCAGCTCGAAGGCTTGGGCGGAATAGGAAGACACCCACCCGGTTCCGGTAGTCATAATAAGCAGCAGCGCCTTGCGGTCTTGGGCGTGGGTGCGCTCGAGTTCATCGATAAGCAGCTGCGCTCGCTCCTCATTGGAGGCGCGATTGCCCAGGCCGGCATAGGCGCGAATGGGTTCTTTAGCGGGCTTTCCGGTAACCTCTTCCAATTCCGCGCGGTGCGCACCGGAGGAGAGGAAACGCGAGCCCTGCAGCCCTACCCCATTCCAGTCCACGCGGGAGTCTGGGGAGCCACTGCGCTCAGCAGACGTGGGACGCTGCGTTGCGGGATCGGGCTCGGCATTTTGGGCGGTAAAGATCCTCTCCCCCACGCCCACAATGGCGCCGGGGATGAGGTTTTCCACGGTATACGTGCCCACCAGTGCCACGATGAGTACCGCACCCGCAACGCGGTAGGCGGCGCGGAAGCGCTGGGGAAAGTGGCTGGAAAGCCAGCGCACGCAAAAGCGCAGCAGGCGCAGGAGGAAAAGAAAGGCGGTAAATACCGCCAGTGCCAGCGGAACCACCAGCACATAGCTCGCAATGGTGGGCGCCGGTGCGGACAGGGCGTCTGCGAGTTGGCGTTGCCACCGCACGGCAAAGACCGCAAAGCCTATCATCCAGACCACAAAAGCGGCGGTGGCGATGCGGGAGGCTAGGCGGTAGCGCCGAGCTGGCCACGTGGCGGCATCGAGCCAGGCATGCCGAGGCGCCACATAGCGCACCACCAGCCGGTACCACACGAGCTTGAGGGCGATGCCCAGCGTATAGCCCAGTCCTGCGGCGATGCCGGAGACGAGCCCTTGGTAGAACCAATCGCGCGGCAGAATGGATGGGGTAAGCCCCAGGGTAAAAAGCGCTGCGGCGCCGATAATGCCCCACAGGTCGAGGTAGCTGACAATATCGGCGATGCGGGCTTCTACCCTTCGAGCTTCTCCCCCAACTCCAGCCATTCCATCTCCAATTCCTCGTAGGCGCTGCGGTTTTCCTTTAAGTCTCCGTCCAATTCGGTCAAGGCCTGGGTATCAACCTTTTCCGCGGCGGTCGCCATTTTCTCATTAATCTGCGCGGCCGCCTTTTCCAGCTTGTGCATCTTGCGCTCGAGGGCGTTCATCTTCTTGGTGATTTCGCGCTCTTGCTGGGACGAGAGCTTCTTTTCTGGCTTCGGTGCAGCGTTGTCTGCCTTCTTTTCTCCCAGGTTGAGCACACCGGAACTCTGCTGGGCCTCAAGTGCGGCGCGCTTGCGCAGGTACTCGTCGATGCCACCGGGAAGGTTGGTGAGCTTGCCATCGCCAAAGAGCGCGTAGGTGTTATCCGCGATGCGCTCAATGAGGTAGCGATCGTGCGAAATGACCACCATGGTGCCAGGCCAGGAGTCCAGGAGGGACTCCAGTTCCTGCAGGGTATCGATATCGAGATCGTTGGTGGGCTCGTCCAGCAACAACACATTGGGCTCGGCCATCAGTACGCGGGTCAGCTGCAAGCGGCGGCGCTCGCCACCAGAGAGGTCACCTACCGGAGTGCGTTGACGCTTGGCGGAAAATCCCAGGCGCTCGGCCAGCTGGGAGGCGGAAAGCTCCTTTTTGCCAAGCTGAACGTAGGTGGCGACGTCCTCGACGGCGTCGATAAGCCGGCGCTCCGGATCCAAGTCATCGAGTTCCTGGCGCAGCCAACCGAGGCGCACGGTTTGACCCTCGATGCGCTTGCCTGCCGCCAGCTCGTACTCGCCGGCCAAGGTGCGCAGCAGGGTGGTTTTGCCAGAGCCATTAACGCCCACCAAACCAATGCGTTCGCCGGGGGCTAGGCGCCAGGTGAGGTGGTCCACCAAGGTGCGACCGTCCGGGGACTGCACGGTGGCATCCTCTAGCTCGATAACCACGCGGCCTTGGCGCTGCTTGGAAAAGGCCATGAGCTCGACCTTATTGCGTGGCTCCGGCACGTCAGCGATCAGCGCCTCAGCGGCCTCGATACGGTAGCGCGGCTTGGAGGTACGCGCCGGTGCGCCGCGGCGCAGCCAGGCCAGCTCCTTGCGGGCGAGGTTCTTGCGGCGCTGCTCCATGGCGTCGGCCTGGCGGGCACGCTCGGCGCGGGCAAAGGTCCAATCGTTGTATCCACCCTCGTAGGTATCGACCACGCCATCGTGTACCTCCCAGGTCCACGTGGCCACGGTATCGAGGAACCAGCGATCGTGAGTAACCACGACCACGGCCAGGTTGCGCTTGAGCAGGTGGTCCGCGAGCCACTGCACGCCTTCCACGTCGAGGTGGTTGGTCGGCTCATCGAGCACCACGAGGTCCAAATCCTGCACTAGCGCGGCGGCCAGGTTCACGCGGCGGCGCTCGCCACCGGAGAGCGAACCCACCGGAGTATCGAGCCCAAGATCTACAATGCCCAGCCCGCCCAAGACATCGCGCACCTTGGCATTGGAGGCCCACTCATAGGTCTCCAATTCCAGCGGCTCAATAATCACTTGCGCGATGGTCAGCTCATCGGGCAAGTCAAAGCGCTGGGTAACCACAGCCATGCGCAAATCAGAGGTATGGGATACGCGGCCGGCGTCGGGCGGCTCGATGCCGGTGAGCACCTCCAGCAGGGTGGTTTTGCCACCGCCATTAACGCCGACGATGCCGATGCGATCGCCGCTTTGCACACCTAGGGATACCCCGTCTAGGAGGGTTTTTAATCCATAAGTTTTGCTGACTTGCTCGAGGTTAATCAGGTTTGCCATAACGAGTGTCCATCTTAATACCTCCCTGCACATACCCCCGCATTCCTCCAACCTATTGCTATTGATTTTCACGTCCAATAGTGTGCCTATGTATGAAGCATTACACACTTTCCCTCTGCGCGGTGCTCTCTGCCGCGGCAGTAGCCATTACCTCCTGTTCCGCCCCCACCGAAGAGGAAAAGGACTCCCTGCACTCCCACGGCCACGCGCACAGCGAGGAGGACCACGCTCACGAGCACGACCATGAGCATGAGCACGGCCATGACCACGCCGGGCACTCGCACGAAGGTTTCGAAGCCGAGGAGGGCGAGACCGAGGTAGCCCAGCTGCCCACCCGCATTGTCATTTCCCACGCGGAGGGTCTGCGAGCTTATGACGCCAAGACCGGCAAGGTAATCGGCGAGGACAAAATGAATGCCTTCCTGCGCCTGAGCGATGCCGGCGACGACCGCCACGTCATGGTCACCAAAGGCGATAGCTTCCTCACCTACGACACCGGGCGCATCACCAAGGGCCACGGCGATCACAACCACTACTACACCGCTGAGCCTTCGCTTGGCGACGCCACTATTAACGCACCCCATGCCGGCCACGTGGTCCACCACGACGGCTTTACCGCACTGTTTTCAGACGGCGATGGAGTAGCGAAAATTTACAAGACCGAAGACATTGGCAAAGACGATGCCCAGCCGGTCAATACCGTAGACACCGGCGCCGCACACCACGGCGTGGCTGTACCGCTGAAGGATGGCTCGGTAGTTATCACCAAGGGAACCGAGGACGAACGCCATACTATCCAGCATCTGGATAAGGAGGGCAAGGTCCTTACTGAAACCACCGAGTGCCCAGGCGTGCACGGCGAGGCCGCCGCTGGAAACGGCAATATCTTCTTCGGCTGCGAGGACGGCCCTGTAATCTTCGATGGCACAAAGTTCCACAAGGTGGACGCCTCCGCCTATGCCGGCGCAGGCGGCTACCAGCGCTCGGGCAATGCTGCCGGTTCGGAGGAATCCGATGTCATTCTGGCCGATAATAAGACCGACGAGGATGCAGAACTCGAGCGCCCCACCTCCGTAACTCTGGTGGATACTAAGGACTTTTCCGCGAAGAAGGTTGACCTCGATGCTTCCTATTGGTTCCGCTCCCTGGCCCGCGGCCCGCTGGGCGAGGCACTGGTGCTCACTACCGACGGCAAACTCAACATCATCGACCCAGATTCCGGCGAAATCACCTCGCAGATCGATGCCATCTCCAGGTGGAAGGAAAATAAGGAATGGCAGCAGCCGGGGCCCATCCTGCAGGCTGCCGATGGCTACGCCTTTATTACCGACGCCCAAAAGAAGCAGCTCGTGGTCATCGACCTCCTCCAAGAAAAGGAAGTCAACCGTTTCGACCTCGACATTGAGCCCACCGAGATGACGGTGCTCTAGCTACAGCACCACGGCGCCGCTGGCGGGTCCATGGGTAGCCACACCCTTGGTTCCGGGAATCTCTACCGTCACTTGGGAGACCACTTCCTTAGCCTCCTCTGCCCCAGCACAGAGGAAGGCACAGGTCGGACCACTGCCGGAGACAATGCCCGCGAGGGCTCCGGCGGCCACACCCGCCTCCAGCGTCTTACGCAGATCCGGGCGCAGGGAAAGCGCCGCCGGCTGCAGGTCATTATGCAAGTGCTCTGCCACCCGGTGCGGGTCGCCTGAGATGAGCGCCTGCGATACCGCCGCGGTATCCATGTGCGGCGCGCCGCCGCGACCCTTTTCTCGCATTTCATCCAGCTTGTGAAAGACCTGCGGGGTAGATAACCCGCGGTCCGAGGCGATGAGCGCCCAATGGTAGGTACCGCGCGCCATCATCGGGGTAAGCTGCTCGCCGCGCCCCGTACCGAGCGCGGTGCCACCCAACAGGGTAAAGGGAACATCCGAGCCCAACGCCGCGCCTAGCGCGTCCAGAATCGGCTCACCTACCGAGTCGATGTTGTAGTAGCCGCCATAGCAGCGCTCGGCTAAGCGCAGCGCGGCGGCCGCATCAGCAGAGCCGCCCGCCATGCCTCCGGCGGTAGGGATGGCTTTGTGGATTTCCAGCGCTACCTCCGGCAGCGCCTTCGGCCCATGGGTGGTGTATAGGTACTGCATGATGCGGTTAACCGCGGTCCACGCCAAGTTTGTATAGTCCTCTGGCACGCCCTGTGCATGAGGGCCCGTAACCTTTAAGCCTTGAATGCGCGGCTTATCCACCTCGGGATTTCCCAAGTCCGTGAGCGTCACGGTGTCATGCAGCTCCAAAGACTGAAAGACACTGGCGAGCTCATGGAACCCATCCTCGCGCGGTTCCTCCACGCCGAGGTGAATATTGACCTTGGAGTGAGCGCGCGCGGTATAGACGAATGGTTCGTTATCTAGCGGTGCACTCATTTAGATTCCTGCCAATCGTACGAAGTCCTCTACGGCAAGCTTTTCACCGCGCTGCTTCGGATCGATATCCGCCGCTCGCAGCGCTTCCTCGGCCGCGGCACCCGAACCAAAGTGGCCAGACAATGCCGCGCGGAGGGTCTTGCGGCGTTGGGCAAAGGCGGCGTCGATAACCGGCCAGACATTAGCCCGCGACTCATCGGTGATCGGCCAGGGAGCATTTTCAAAGACATCGATGCGCACCAGCCCGGATTCAATATTGGGCGCGGGCCAAAAGACGTTCTTGCCAATCGTGCCTGCCTTGGAGACCTTGCCATAAAAGCCCGCCTTGACCGAGGGCACGCCATAAACCTTGCTGCCCGGCTGGGCGGCGAGACGGTCCGCCACCTCCAGCTGGACCATCACCAGCACGCGACGAATGGAGGGAAATGTCTCCAACAAATGCAGCAGAACCGGCACAGCGACGTTATACGGGAGGTTGGCCACGAGGGCAGTCGGCTCCGTGACGTCAAAATCCGTTACGCGCAACGCGTCCTTTTCCACTACGCGCAGGCGCTGCGCGTATTCAGGGGCGCGCTCGGCCACGGTATCGGGCAGCTGCGCCGCCAGGCGGGAATCAATCTCCACCGCGGTCACGTCCCCCACGGCCTCAACCAAGCCAAGGGTCAGCGAACCCAGTCCGGGGCCTACCTCGAGGACGCGATCTGTGGGATCCAGCTCCGCCGCAGCGACGATGCGCCGGATGGTATTCGGGTCATGCAGAAAGTTCTGCCCCAACTTCTTGGTGGGCACGATGTCGAGCTTCTCCGCGAGGGCGCGGATCTCAACGGGACCCAAAAGCGCGGCGCCGGTGGAATTAGTCATGCCTTCTAACTTAGTAGAAGAGACAAAAAGGCCGCACACCACAGTGGGTGTGCGGCCAAGAAGCGCTGCGGTTTAGCGCAGGCCCAGCTTGGAAGTACATGCCGGCCATGCGCCCCAGCCTTGCGCTGCCTGCACCTTTTCTGCCACGGCAATCTGCTGCTCGCGGGAAGCCTGCCATGCCTCCGGTGCATACTCAGTACCGCCGAATGCTGCCCAGGTGGATGGGGTGAACTGCAGACCACCGGAGAAGCCGTTGCCAGTATTAATAGCCCAGTTACCGGTGGCCTCACACTGTGCAATGGAATCCCAGACGGAGCCATCTGCCACCGCCGGAGCAGCAGCACCGGAGTTGCCACCCTTCTCCGGCTTTTCCTCCTCGGACTTCTTGGTGCCGCGGGCAATGGTGGCAGCCTTAGGCTCGACGGTCACCTTTTCCTTGATGACGTCATTGGATTCCTTAGCGCCGTCCTTCATTACCAGCTTGTGGGTAATAACACGCTTGCCCTTAACGCCTTCCTCGCGGACCTCTTCGGTGCCCTCTTCCAGCTCCGGGTCATCGACAAAGTTGGGCTCGGCGTCAAACTCTTCTTCCGAGTCATAAACGGTGGTAGAAACCTGGTCCACCTTGATGGACATGCCTTCGGTAACCTTGGTCTCCTTGGACGGGAAGACGCGGTCATCGTCATCAACGTCGATATTGCGGGCTTTGAGGACGTCCTCGACGGTCTTAGCGGCAATCTTGGTGTAGGTTACCTTGCCGCCATCATTAATCTTGACGATCTTCGGGGACACAACCTCAAGGTCCATGCCCTCTTCCAGCTGGGCGTCCTCGTCCACGTCGGCATCGCCAGACTTCACAGAAGCACCCTTGACCACGCCGTTGAGGTTACCCAGCAGGTCAGAAACGGTGAGGTCGGTGGTGGACAGCTGCTGCTGCACACCGTCGATGGTCACGGCCACCGGCTTGGCGGTGCGCACGGAAATCTCATCGCCATCACCCACGGATTCGGACGGGGCCGGGGAGACGATGTCTTCCTCACTCACCTGCACGCCGGCTGCCTCCAGCGCGCCGTCGACATCCTTGGCAAAGGTAGCCAACTCCACCTTGTCGCCGTTGATGTCCACGGTGACGTCCTTTTGTGCCGCAACGGCTACCACGCCGCCGACGGCCAGGGTGCCCAATACGCCACCCGTTGCCAGACGCAGTGGCAGCGAGCGGGAGTTATTGAGGCGCTTGATCTGATGAGGTGACATGCTGAATGAATCTCCGGTAGTGCAGGTTTCAACAATTACAAGAGTTTAGGTCAGCAAAGAAGTCCACGCAGGCAATTCCCTTGCTCAGATCCGCTGCTGCCGCACCGAGGGTGGCGCTGCACGACCTTAGAACCTAAACGAACGATTAATAACGATACGATAACAGCAAGATAAAGTCGAGGGCTAATCCACCACACGCCTCACTGGCCACACAACCGCCACACCAAACACCCCCGCCACGTCTGACCAGCGGGTTTTATTTTTGTGAAAACCATCACCTAGGCGTTAGCGAAGGCCGTAAACGCGATCAAAAGTGTCGTTTACCTCCGCCGCTAACGCCTGCACCGTCTGGTGGCGAACGCGAGCGATGCATTCATATGTGTGCCCAATAAGAGCCGGTTCATTGCGCTGGCCCCGGTAGGGCTCTGGCGTCATATATGGCGCATCGGTTTCCACCAGAAGCTGGCCAGCCGGCGCCTTCGCCGCCGCCTGCCGCAGCTCGGCGTTGCGCTTGAAGGTGACGTTACCGGCAAAGGACAATACGTAGCCGCGCTCCAAGGCTTCCTCGGCTACCTTCAGCGGCGAGGAAAAGCAGTGCAGCATAACGGTGTCGGGTGAGGGGGCGTCGGCAAGAATGCGCATTAAGTCCGCATCCGCCTCGCGGTTGTGAATCATCAAAGTCTTGCCATGGCGCACCGCGAGATCAATATGCCACCGCAGAGATTCCTCCTGTTGGGCCATGGTCGCGGTGGTCTCCGGCTCGTGCTGCACCCAGTAAGCATCAAGGCCGGTCTCTCCCACCGCTACGCAGCGCGGATCCGCCACCATTTCCTCCAATGCCACCTTGGTGGGTGCATCCAACTCGTTGGCGCGCACTGGGTGAATGGCACAGGCGGCATAAACATCCGGAAAGGAATGTGCAGTAGCCAGCGCCGCTGCCGATTCACGGCGGTCATCGCCCACCGTCACCATGCGGCTAATACCGGCGGTACGCGCGCGATTGACCAGCACCTCATCGGTGTCCTTGTGAGAAAACAGATGCGTATGCGCATCGATGAGGCCGCTTAGGCCCGGTGCTGGAACGGGAGTGGGACGTCGCTTCTTTTTAGCCATGTAGGCAATTGTAATATTGGCTGCCATGTTGATCAGACCCGCTGGCCTTGCGGATGTGCCCGCCATGACCGAGACCCTCAACTGGGCCATCGAGCACACCGACGTCATTTTCCGCACGACCCCGGCTAGCATCGCAGAGCGCGAAGCCTACCTGCGCCACATCTGGGAAGAGGGCTGCCCGTGCCTCATCGCGGAGTCCGATTCCGGCGCCTACCTGGGGTGGGCTCTCTACCATCCTTACCGCGATCCGCAGGTGTGGACCGGCTGCTATGAGACGACCATCTATCTCTCCCCCGCCGCTCAGGGCCAGGGCGTAGGCACTGCGTTGCTTGGCACCTTGGTAGATGCGGCCCGCGCCGATGATAAGGTCCATTCCTTGCTCGCCCTCATCGTTTCCACCAATGCGGCATCACTAAAGTTGCATGAAAAGTTCGGGTTTGAAAACGTGGGTACTCTTAAAGAGGTTTGCTACAAGTTCGATCACTGGTTGAGCCTCACCCACCTACAACTTCTGGTGTAAAGGAATTTCTATGCATATCCGTCCTGCTGAGCTTGCCGACGCCCCCGCGCTCACCGCCATCTACAACGCCGGCTCCGCAGCGAAACCCGCCGCTAACCTGGTCACGTGGCAAGAAGATGTCTCTGACCGCGAAGAGTGGCTCAAGGAGATGTTTCAGGCCGGCTCGCCGGTCTTTGTAGCCGTGCACGATGATGAGGTCATTGGCTGGGCGGCCTACTTCCAGTTCGTGACCCCCGCCATCTATTACGGCACCGTGGAAGATTCCGTCTACATTGCCCCCTCCGCTCAGGGCAAGGGCGTGGGCTCCGAGCTTCTCGACGCCCTCATGGACTTTGCCGCCGACGATGCCTACGTGCAGACGATGATCACCTATATCGTCGATACCAACGAGGGTTCTATTGCCCTGCACAAGAAATTCGGCTTTACCGAGACCGGCCGTATGCCAAATATCCATACCAAGGATGGCGTCCGCCTCGGCTTGGTGCACCTCCAGCGCGATTTCGAGCGCTAAACCACCCTTCCCGGCAAGGATTCGGGTATTTCGTGCTCCTTTTCTTGACCGGAATGCAGAAATGGCCGCGTTATGCCCTTTTCTTTGTTGAAAAGAGACAATAACGCGGCCGTTTTAGGTGCTGTTACTTAGTAACAGGCGCCCACTCTGGGCCTGTCTCGCCCAACTCTGGGTCGAGCTTAGAGATGAGCGGCTTCGGCTTGGCCAAGGCAGTGCCCGGCTCTACCTGGATGCGCTCCCACTTTGCCTGCTGCTGAGTGTAGTCACCCATGATGACCGGATACTCATGACCCTCTGGCGGCAAGCCAGCACCAACGAGCTCTACCGGGATATCGTCCTTGACATCATGGACCTCCGGCTGGGCTGCCCACACACCGCTGCGGCCCAAGGTTTCATGGACCTTTTGCGCGGTAAACGGCAGGTACGGCGTGAGCATGACATTGCAGTCAGAAACCACCTGGAGAGCAGTCCACAGCACGGTAGCTAGGCGCTCGCGCTGGGTCTCATCCTTAGCCAACTTCCATGGCTCTTGGTCTGCAATATAAGCGTTGGCTTCGCCGACGACGTGCATGATAGCGGTAATCGCCTGCTTGAACTTGGACTGTTCCAGCAAAGAACCGGCGGTCTCGAAGGTCTCTTCCGCCAGCTGCAGGATTTCCTTATCCTTTTCTTCCAGCGCTGCTGGTGCTGGAACCTCACCGAAGTTCTTAAACGCCATAGAAACGGTGCGGTTAACCAGGTTGCCCCAGCCATTGGCCAGCTCATTATTGATACGGCGGACAAATTCATCCCAGGTAAAGTCCGTGTCGTTATTTTCCGGACCAGCCACGGCGATGAAGTAGCGCAGGGCATCTGGGCCAAACTCCGCCAAGAAATCCTTGACATAGATGACAACGCCCTTGGACGAAGAGAACTTGGAGCCGGACATGGTCAAGTACTCAGAGGAGACAATTTCCGTTGGCAAGTTCAGCTCGCCGTACTGGTGAAGCTCACCGCCCTTGTTGCCCTTGCCGGCATAGCCCAAAAGCTCGGCGGGCCAGATCTGGGAGTGGAAGGTGATGTTGTCCTTGCCTTGGAAGTAATAGTGGCGGGTCTCCGGGTTCTGCCAGAAGTCCTTCCAGGCTTCAGGCTGACCAGTGCGGTATGCCCACTCGATAGAGGAAGACAGGTAACCGATGACCGCATCGAACCACACGTAGAGCTTTTTGGCGTTATTGTCCTGCCAGCCCTCGACGGGGATCGGGATGCCCCAGTCAATATCGCGCGTCATGGTGCGCGGGCGCATATCCTCCAGCAGGTTCAGGGAGAACTTCAAGACGTTCGGGCGCCAGTCCTCACGGGTGGACAGCCACTTGTGCAGCTCATCCTTGATGGAGGGCAGATCCAGTAGGAAGTGCTCGGTTTCAATGAACTTCGGGGTCTCGCCGTTGATCTTGGATACGGGGTTAATCAGGTCCACCGGGTCGAGCTGGTTGCCACACTCATCGCACTGGTCACCGCGGGCGCCATCCGCGCCGCAGATGGGGCAGGTGCCCTCAATATAGCGGTCCGGCAGGGTGCGCCCGGTAGACGGCGAAATAGCACCCTGGGTGGTCTCTTTGAGCATGTAGCCATTGGCATACAGGCCCTTGAAGAGTTCCTGTACCACGGAGTAGTGGTTACGGGTGGTGGTCCGAGTAAAGAGATCGTAGGACAGGCCGAGGTTGGCTAGGTCAGTGACGATCTGGCGGTTGTAGCGGTCTGCGAGCTCGCGAACGGACACGCCTTCTTTGTCCGCTTGAACCAATAGCGGAGTGCCGTGCTCGTCCGTACCGGAGACCATGAGTACGTTGCGGCCACGCATTCGCTGGAAACGTGCGAAGACGTCAGAAGGAACACCAAAGCCGGCCACATGGCCGATGTGGCGCGGGCCGTTGGCATAGGGCCAGGCAACATTTACTACTACAGACTCAGTCATGGGTTCTACTGTATCGAAGCCAGCTCGTGCCCACACGATTAGGGCAGACAATTACCCCGCAGGTGAACCGCATTTTCAGAACAAAGCGCCCACCGCTTCCCCACTGCTGAGGAAACGATGGGCGCTATGAAAGCAACCGCAAAGGACGCGAATTACTTGCGCTTCATCGGGTGCTTCAGACGCTCGTTGCGGCGCTTCTTAAGTACCTGCGTGCGCTGGTATTCGCGGTGCAGGCGGCGCTCGCGAGCCATCTTGCGCTGGAACTGCTGTGCCTCGCGGTACTCGAGGTAAATAACATCCTCGCTCAGAGCCTTGTAGATGGCGAACATCAGGCCAACGACAATGAACAGGAACGGCAGTGCAGCGACGATGGTGACGTTCTGCAGGTTAGACAGCGCGTCTTCATTAGCCAAGAGCAGGGTCAGGCCTACCAAGGCAGTCAGTGCGCCCCATGCCGCGGATAGCCACGGCTTAGCGGTAGAAGCACCATTTTGGGACATAGAGCCCATAACCGTGGACGCAGAGTCTGCAGAGGTGACGAAGAAGGTAGCCAGAAGGACCGCTGCAACAATACCGGCAACGAAGCCACCGGGCATGGACTGCAGGAGATTAAACAGCTCTTCCTCAGCCGACTCGCCGGTAATGGATTCGCCGTTTTGCTCCATGTGGATAGCAGTGCCGCCGAAGATAGCGAACCACAGGGTGGATACGCCGGCTGGGATGAGCAGGACGCCCAGGCAGAACTCGCGGACGGAACGGCCACGGGAGATGCGTGCCAGGAACATGCCCACGAATGGGGACCAGGAAACCCACCATGCCCAGTAGAAGATGGTGTAGCCGGACAGCCACTCACCGGCGGTACCGTTTTCGGACTCGGCGGTGCGGCCGATCATCTCGGTGAAGTAGTTGAGGTAGTTACCAATGGAGCCAGGAATCTGGTTGAGGATGGTAACGGTCGGGCCCAAGATGAACACGAAGATCGCCAGCACTGCGGCAAGGACCATATTCGCATTGGAAATGTACTGAATACCCTTGCCCACACCGGACATCGCGGACAGGAGGAATGCGAGGGTAAGGACCAGCACGATGCCGATAACCACGGAATTGGTGGGGTTATCGATGATTCCGGATGCCTTCAAGCCGGCCTGAATCTGCAGGGCACCCAAGCCCAAAGAGCAGGCGGTACCGAAGACGGTAGCGAAGATAGACAGGATATCGATGAACTTGCCTACCGCGCCGTTAGCGTTACGCTCGCCGATGAGCGGCACGAAGGCCTGGCTCAACAGCTGCCTGCGGCCAATGCGGAAGGTGGAGTACGCGATGGCCAAGCCAACAATGGCGTAGACCGCCCAGGGGTGCAGCGTCCAGTGGAACATGGCATAGGCCATGGATGATCCAACGTTGCCAGTTCCCTCGCCCGGGGTGCCGTCACGGTAGTTAGCCAGCGGCTCGGAAGCGCCGTAGAACATCAGGCCAATACCCATGCCGGCGGCGAACATCATGGCAATCCACGATGGTGTGGAAAATTCCGGCTCCTCATTAATGCGGCCCAACTTGATGGAGCCGAACTTGGAGGCGGCAATAAAGACAACGAACACCACAAAGACGGTGCCGAAGAGGATATAGGCCCAACCGAAGTTGTCCACGACCCAGGTCAGGGCCGAAGAAGAGAAGTTGGCAAAGTTATCCGGGGCGGCCAGGCCCCACACAACGATCGCGGCGACCAGAACACCGGCGATGCCCACGATGGACCAATCGATTGGCATATTGTCACGATCCGCTGCGACTTCCACCTCAGGATCGTCATAGCGCTCCGGGTGGAAACCATCGGAGTGAATCATATCCTGAAGCTGGCCGGTGGCAGATTGTGCATCCAGCTGTTCGTCTACAGTCTGATAATTCTCAATAGGCTGACCGCTCGAAGAAGCAGAAGCCGGCTGCGCCTGTGCGCCGACCGGTTTCTTTCCTTCTTCTGGCACGCCTGTGCCCATATTTTCCGAGTTTGTCATGAGCTATACAGTGGTGCGGAACTACTCAATTATCAAACGAAGCACGTAGAAACTTCGCTGCTCAACACCGTTTCCCAGGGATTTTCCACGATAATTTGAAGGGATTTTACGCTTCGTTTCCCCATGTAAATACCGCTTTAAGCCGCCCACACGCCCGAGCACTATAACAATTCAATTACAAAGCCCCCGTTAGTGAAGCCATCTACGCGCGCTACGGGGTGTGACGTAATCGAATAGGCGGTAGGGACTAGTCCTTGCGGGCTGCTAAAGCGGCATCATAAAGCTCGCGATTAGAGACCTCGGTGCCTTTGGCAACCTGCTTGCACGCGTCCTTCAGCCGCATCCCTGCCTCCGCTAGCTCGAGCGCCTTGGGCACCAAGTCCGCGGCGGTAGCGGCAGCGGCCGTACCGCCCTCGATCACCACGGTGATCTCTCCCCGAGCGCCGTCTACTGCCCACTCGGCAAGCTCGCCCAAATTCCCGCGGCGGATTTCCTCATAGGTCTTGGTCAGTTCCCTGCACACCGCGGCCGGGCGGTCGGCGCCGAGAATTTCCGCTGCTTCGGCCAGGGTTTCGGCCACGCGGTGAGGAGATTCGAAGAATACAATGGCTCGCTTTTCGTTGCGCAGTGATTCCAGCCAGGCCTTGCGGGGACCGGGCTTGCGAGGAGGAAAGGCGTCGAAAAGGAAGTGCCCCACGCCCAGGCCCGAAAGCGCCAGGGCCGTCGGCACTGCGGACGGGCCGGGAAAACAGGTCACAGGAATATCGCGCTCGGCCGCCGCGGCCACAAGGGACAGGCCTGGATCAGAAATAATCGGCATGCCGGCATCGGTGACGACGAGGACGGTGCCTGACGCGGCGGCGTCGATAAGCTGCTGGGCTCGGTCCTTTTCATTGTGATCAAAATTGGACACCACCCGCCCGGAAATCTCGATCCCTAAGGCCTGGGCCAGATTACGCACGCGCCGCGTATCTTCGGCCGCGATGACGTCCGCATGCTGCAAGGCATGCATTAAACGCGCGGAGGCATCTCCTACGTTTCCCAGCGGCGTGGCGGCGAGAATTACCCCGCGCGGTAGTGGATCCAGACCTAAAACAGACATACCTCTAGCATTCCATACTCTCTAATGCGCGGTCGCGCTACGTTGTCGCCTAGACTCAACCAAGTGACTATTGCTACCGCTGCCCCATCGCGCACCACGCACGACACCGTGGCCCCGCCAGCACCCCGCGCCTATCAGTGGGGCAAGGCTGACTGGATAAGCACTAGCGTCGTCGGCGTCCTTGCGCTCATTACCCGTTTTGTCGGACTTACTGCGCCCGTTTCCAAGGGCACGCCCGTCTTTGATGAAAAGCACTATGTTCCCCAAGCCTGGGACATGGTGCGAAGCTGGGATAACCTTTTTATCGGCGGCATTGAAACCAACCCCGGCTACGGGCTGGTGGTTCACCCACCGCTGGGCAAGCAGATCGTGGCACTTGCCGAATGGATCTTTGGTTATTCCCCTCTGGGCTGGCGTTTTATGACGGCCCTCTTCGGTGCAGCCACCGTGCTCTTGACGATGTCCCTGGCCCGCCGAGTCTCTTTATCCTGGCAGGTGGCAACCCTAGCTGGCCTCATCGCCGTATTTGATGGCGTGCTCTTGGTCTCCTCCAAGTTCGGCATGCTGGATATCTTCCAAGTCTTTTTCGTTGTAGCCGCCGCCTGGGCGCTCGCCCGCGATCATAATCAGATGCGTGAGCGCCTCCACAACGCGTTTTTGAAGGGCGGGATGGGCTCTTCCGCCTTTGGCCCGCGCTTTGGATTCCGCTGGTGGCGCCTCCTCGCAGGTGTCTGCCTTGGTCTTTCCCTGGGCGTGAAGTGGTCCGGCCTGTACTTCATCATGTTCTTTGGTCTGATGTCCGTCTTTAGCGACCTTGCCTTGCGCAAGCGCTATGGGGTACGCCGCTATATCCTCGGC
Source organism: Corynebacterium sp. UMB0012 (assembly GCF_030216265.1). Classification (NCBI taxonomy): domain Bacteria; kingdom Bacillati; phylum Actinomycetota; class Actinomycetes; order Mycobacteriales; family Corynebacteriaceae; genus Corynebacterium; species Corynebacterium sp. UMB0012. Next base: position 70,189 of record NZ_JASOKQ010000005.1, on the reverse strand, counting down.
ACCCTGGTGCGCGATACCCCTGCTGCCTTGGCCTCCCTCGTGCTCGTGCCGGTACTGCTCTACGCCTGGACCTGGCGGGCTTGGTTTGCCTCCGAAACCGCCGTGTACCGCCATGCCAAGGTGGATGGCACCATCGAGGATGGATCGTGGCTGCTGAACCTGCCTGATTCCTTGGCCGGCTGGTTCTACTATCACTCCTCTGTCTTGGAATTCCATGCCAGCCTAACCTCTTCCGGCGGCCACCATCACCCGTGGGATTCCAAGCCCTGGGCTTGGCTCGTGGCCGCCCGCCCCATCTTGTACTACTCCTCCACCGACCTGCAGTGCGGTGATGGCAGTAACGAATGTCGCAAGATGCTCTACCTCTTTGGCACCCCAGCCATCTGGTGGCTGGTCATCCCGGCCGTATTGTGGGGCCTGTGGTCGCTCATTATTCGCCGCAACCGCGCTTTCCTTATCCCCTTGGTGGGCTTTGCGGCAGGCTTCTTGCCCTGGCTCGCGGCCTTTGACCGCCAAATGTACTTCTTCTACGCCACGGCTTTTATCCCCTTTGTCATCGTGCTTATTGCGTTAGCTTTAGGCCAGCTCATCGGGCATGGCAGGCCTGTGCGGTGGGGATGGCTGAAGAACTTGGCCGGCGGCCCCGTACGTTGGGGTACCATCGCCGCCGTGTTCTACCTAGCCCTGGTAGTGGCAATGTTCTTCTACTTCTCCCCCATTTTGTACGGCTACAAGATTCCAGATTCCTGGTACCACTCCATGATGTGGCTGCCGAGCTGGACCTAACCCCGCCTGAACGAAGTTTATTGCGGCTGTGCGTTAAGAGACTTCCACCACGCGCGCACCAGGTAGCCCCTTTTCGCCGCCCAGGCCCACGCCAGGCTAAGAGTCGCAAGCGCAGTGGCGATAAGGAAATACACCTGCTCAATGGTTACGGTACCCAGCGCTATATCGCGCATGCCAAAGCCGAAGACGAAGGCAAACATCGTGGCCGATACCGGAAGCAGTCCGGTGACCGCTGCGGGGCGCCAGGCGCTGAAGAATAGACCACAGGCCATGCCAAAGCGCACTGCCGCGCCCTCCATCAGCAGGTTGGCTCGCTCCGGATCCGCAGTGGGATCTAGAACTTTTCCTTCCGCACCCAACGGTACGAGCCCGGAGGCGTGCACGATGAGCACCACCGCCCAGATCGCAAAGATGACGCCCATAAGAACCATGGCGGCACGAGCAACCGTAAGGTTGGCTTGACGAGCGCTGGAGGTACGCCGCCATTCCGGTTCCACGCCGGCCAAGATGACATCAGAAAGATCCGTAGGAGGCGCCATACCGGAATCCGCAGGCTCCACAAAGCTCAATGAACGCGATAGCGCGGCCGCCTTATCGCGGAATGCGCGGCATTCGGCGCAGCTTTCCAGGTGAGTATCAATAACGTCCTGGGACAGGTCGGAGTGCTCTCCATCCATGTGCGCGGAGATTGCCGCCTGAACCTGGCTATGCGTCAACATTGCTGAGCACCCCGTCCATGCTGGCTCTACCGGAGCCAAAAATTACGATCATCAGCAGGGATAACAGCAATACCAGTGGGTATTCGATTCCGCCGTCGGCAGCAAATAGACCGTGGCCCAGGTGCACGAAATACAGGGCACACCCCATGAGCAATGCGAGTGCCCCGGCGACAAAGGTGGTGAGCAGACCAACGACGAGGAATGCACCTCCGGCCATCTCTCCTATGGCGGCGATATAGCCGGAAAGCTGTGGCTGTGGCACCCCTAGAGCGGAAAATTGCCCCACGGTTTCATCCATGCCGGTCATAAACATCTTGTCCACGCCGTGTGCGATAAAGATTAATCCGAGGACCGCTCGAAAAATAAGCAGTGCGGCATCGCGTACGGCAGGTCTATTCATGCTGAACAGATTACCCTGAACCCCTCGCCCGATGCGAAGGCAATGGACTACACCTATACTCCTGGGAAATTCGCCCTTTGGCGGGGGAAGGAAAAGACCACGGCCGCGCGGGCTGTTTCAATGGGAACCACGCACAAAAGATAAAAGGAGAACACCATGAGCGAACCAACTACGCAGTCCGAAGAGCGCACCACCTTGGTCTATGACGATGATGGCCTGGGCCGCCCGCCTTGGGCGATGTCCTCGCCGATGCTGAAGGAGTATTACGACACCGAATGGGGCCTGCCCATTTTCGATGAAGCTGGACTTTATGAGCGTTTGAGCCTCGAGTCCTTCCAGTCCGGCCTGTCCTGGGCTGTGGTGCTCAAGAAGCGCGAGGCGTTTCGCGCGGCCTTTTGTAACTTCGATCCGGACAAGGTCGCCCAATTCGGCGAGGCAGACGTGGAGCGTTTGCTTGGCGACGCCTCCATTATCCGCAACGAAACCAAAATCCGCGCCGCGATTAATAACGCCAAGGCGACCATCGCTCTGCGCGAGGAAGGCGGGCTGGCGGAGTTCATTTGGGCCTACCAGCCTCCGGAGAACCTCTACCCCACCGTGATGGAGGATATTCCGAAAAAGAGCTACGAGTCCAAGCTCATGTCCCGCGAGCTTAAGAAGAAGGGCTTTCGCTTCGTTGGCCCGGTTACCTGTTTCGCGCTCATGGAGGCCATCGGCATGATTGATACGCACCTTATCGGCTCCCATCGCCGCGGTACCTCCGGGGTATGGCTGGAGAGCGGTGTGCCGAATTATGGCTTAGCGCAGGAATACAACGCGCTCACGAACTCGCAGACAGCGAGCGCCGACGACCTCCACGGCGCTGCTAGCTAGTCCGCCTCGCGCGCTTATCCAGCGCGGCGGGCCGCTAGGTCATCGCGACGGCCATAACCATCGGGCCCGGCGTGCGGGCCGTCAAAGTCGCCGTCCTCACCATCGCTATAGCTCAGCGGAAGGTGCACGAAGTCCGGGCTCTCATCGTCGATTTCCACAACCACGGCACCTGGGCGGCGCAGATTACGCGGAATCTTCAGCTCTTCGTCCTCGGCGTTGCGCACGCCCAAGCGGGCGCGGCGCAGGTGGCGCACGCGGCGGCGCATCAGTGCCTGTTCCTGGCGTACCTGGGAGCGAAGGGCGATCAAGTAGGCCACGGTGAGCACGCCGGCGACGGCAGCCAACCACCAAGTCCAACCACCGACCACGATGCCGAGGGCTACCGTGAGTACCACAGCCACGGCCAGCCCCAGCAGGGTGCGCTGACGGCGCTGGTAGCGCGTTGCAGACTTTTCCTTTTCCGCCACCGGATCCCAGCCACCGCGGCCCAAACGACGCTGGGCAAACTCAACCTCGTCCTCGGACAGGTCGGTATCCATGCCGGCGTCGTCTGCTTCGGCGGTCTCAGCGAGTTCTTCAGCTCCCTCGGTATCCACCGTTTCTGCAGATGCAGGCTCGGTATCATCCGCGCTGGCAGAATTTGCGGAGTCGTTTTCACTATCCTCGGCCTTGTCTACGGCACCCGGATACATGAGGTCTACCGGTGAGGTATAGGTTTCGTCATAGGCATAAGCATCGCTCGCCACGCTAGAGACAGCTGGGGCGCTAAAGACCTCAGCCTCGGCGGCGGCAACATCGGAGGCTTTGTCCTTAGTGGACTCGTCCGCGGCGTCGTCCTCGTCCTCCAGGAGCACGTCATCGACATCGTCCGCCTCTGCGGTGCTGGCTTCCTTGTCCGCATCAGCCTGCTGGGAGACAGGAACCGCAGCTGCCTGTGGCTCGACTGCAGTCTCGTCTTCTTCTGCAATCGCTTCTTCCACCAATTCACCATCGATGGTTTCTGCCTGTTGCGTGGATTCTTCACCAGCGGTGGAGGCGGATGCTGCAGTAAACGCACGGCTACCGCTACCGAAGGGCTGGGACTTGGCCCGGCGTGCGGCACCGGCAATAGTTACGGAGCGCGACGAGGACTTGGTGGCCTTACTATCGGATTCACTGTCGGCAGCGTCTGCGGCCTCGACGACTTCGTAGTCCGCCTCATCCTCATCGTCACGGCGGTGGACGTCGCCGGCGCGCAGGCGCGGACGACGCCGGCCGGCGACCTTGCCGGAATCTCCTTCAAAAAGGACACGGGTATCTTCAAAGGCCTCACCGGTATGGCTCATTGGGCGGTTATTCCTACCCAATAGCCACGGTGCGAGCACGAAGAGCCACACCACGATGATCGCGATAATCGGCACAGCTGTCGACACGAAAAGGACCTTCCCCTTGAATACAGATGATTACTCCACCTTAAACGGTGAAACCGCACCGTAGCACCCCAAATTCGCACAAATTACAATGTTGTGACTTATGTGAAAATTGAGGTCGGATTCCCAGCGCTTGGGAAGCTATTTCACGCCAGTCGTCCAGCTTGACGCAGGCGCTCCACCGCCGTAGAGGCAAAGTCTTCTTTCACCAACGCCACGTAGTGGTGGTCCTGCCACGCGCCGTCGATATGCAAATTGCGCCGCAAATACCCTTCATGCCGAAACCCGTTGACGGTCAAGACGCGACCCGAGGCCGGGTTATGCTCCAAATAGGTGGCGGTCACGCGGTGCAAACCCACTCGCCCAAAGGCGTGGTCCACGCCCAAGGCGGTGGCGGCCGTAGCCACCCCGGCGCCGTGAACCGCGGAATAGACCCAGTAGCCAATCCAGCAATCGCGAATGCTGCCATGCTGAATATTTCCCAGGGTCACCTGCCCCGCGAATTTCCCCTCCACCTCAATGACGAGCGGGACCACCAGCGCCTCACGCGCGGCGGTGCGCAGGTACATCAGGTGATTCCACCACGCCTGCTGGCTATGCGCCTCCGCCCACGGTGCGGCTTGGGTCGGCTCAACCGGGCGGAGGAAACTTTCATCGTCGATGCGCTGACGCCGCCACTCATGGCCGTCGGAACGCAGCAGGGGGCGCAAACGCATCCGCGCCCCCGAGGGAAAGACAGAAGAGGAGGGAAGCTGGACAAGAGGAGTAGATTCCGGCCACCCAGGATGCATGTCATCGGTGGGGCCGGTAGCAGGATGGCGGAACCTATCCGCCGCGTTGCCGAAAGGATCGAGCATTAGCTGCGCTGGGTCAAAAACAACACATCAACCACATCGCCCGGGCGGATTTCCGTGACCTCTTCCGGCACGCGAATCATGGCGTTGGCCTCTGAAAGGCCGGCCAAGAGGTGTGCCGGGGCCCCTGCGGCACCGCCGAGGCCTTCCACCAAGTAGTCCGCGGTTTCGGCATCGCGCATCAGACGAGCACGGATGAAGCCGCGCCGGCCAGGACGAGAATCGATGTGGTTTAACGCGCGGGCACGCACCACGCGACGGTGCGCATTACGCTTGCCCAGCGCCAAGCGGATGAGCGGGCGGATATACACCTCAAAGACCACAAGCGCGGACACCGGATTGGACGGCAGCAAGAAGGTAGGAATGCGCTCCTCGCCCACCAGTCCAAAGCCCTGAACGGAGCCGGGATGCATGGCCACGCGGGAGGTATCGACATCACCAAGGTCGTCGAGGATCTCGCGGATAGCCTCGGCACCAGCGCCGCCCACTGCGCCGGAGATTACCAGCACCTCGCTGCGGGCAATGTGCTTTTCCAACGCTTCGCGGATGCGGCGCGGCTCGCCCTCGGCAATGCCTACGCGGTGCACCTCCGCCCCGGCTTCACGGGCCGCGGCAGCTAAGGAATAAGAGTTCACGTCAAAAACCTGGCCCAGTGCCGGTTCTTGATCCAAGTCAACCAACTCGCGGCCAAAGGAAATGATGGTAATACGCGGCCGCGGATACACCAGCACCTTTGAGCGGCCCACCGCGGCTAGAAGGCCAATCTGGGCAGGCCCCAAGACGGTGCCGGAAGATACGGCGACATCGCCAGGCTGAATATCGTCGCCCACTCGGCGCACAAAGTCACCAGAACGCACCGGGCGGTGGGCGGTAACGCGCTTGCGGCCGCGGTCAGTCCACTCGAGGGGAAGGACGGCGTCGGCAAGCGTGGGCAAAGGCGCACCCGTATATACGCGCACCGCTTGCTTAGGTTGCAGGCGCAGCGGCTGCTTGGAGCCGGCCGGAACCTCGCCCACCACGGGCAAGGAACGCTCTACCTCCGGCTGCGGGGAATCCGCATCCTCTTCGCCCTCTGCGGACTGTTCTTCCTGGTCCTTGTGGCGGCGCACCCGCAGGCCCCGCTCGCCTCCAATATCCACGGCGCGCACCGCGTAACCATCGATCGCCGCCTGCGGGAAGCCTGGCAGGGGCTGGTTAGCCTGTACCTGCTCGGCGCACATCAAACCCAGCGCGTTGGAAATACCGATGCGCACCGGCTCCGGCGTCGTCGCCGCATCCGTTACCAGCGCCAACTGGTCATCAACTGAACGCATAAGGTCTATGCCCGCCCTTTCTTCGCTTCCACGTCCTTGGCCACCGGGAAAATCCCTAGGCTAGGCCGTGCTCGTCCTCATACTCGGCCATGATTTGCTTAATCGCTTTATACAGCGTGGGACCATACTTTTCATCGCGCAGGCCAAAGTCCACGTTGGCAGGGATATAGCCGCCGGGATTGCCTAAATCATGGCGCTTTCCTTGGTGGACTACCACGTGGACGGGCTCGCCTTCCTCAATGAGGAGCTCGATGGCGTCAGTAAGCTGCAGCTCGCCGCCCTTGCCCGGCTTAATACGGCGCAGGGCATCAAAGATCTTGCGGTCCAAAAGGTAGCGGCCGGTGGCCACGAGGTTAGAAGGAGCATCCTCTACTGCCGGCTTTTCCACCATGCCCACGACCTTCTTCACGCCAGGGGCATCGGTATCCTCCACGTCGAAGACGCCGTAGTTGTAGGTCTGCTCGCGCGGGACCTCGAAGGCGCACAGCACGCTGCCGCCCAATGCCGCACGCACACGCGCCATATCCGCCATGACGGTGGCGGGCAAGACAATGTCATCAGGGAGCATGACGGCGAAGGAATCCTCGTCTTCCTCAAGCACCTCTTCGGCAAGGCCCACCGCGTGGCCCAATCCCAGCGGCTTTTCCTGCTCCACCGCAACGGGGTGAATGATCTGCTTGGCGCGCTTGACCTTGGCCACCTGTTCGTCCTTGCCGCGAGATTCGAGGGTCTCTACCAGCTCGGGGAAAGCCTCGAAGTGGCGCATGACTTCTTGCTTATCGGGCGCGGTAATCACCGCAAGGCGGCGCGCGCCGACAGACGCTGCCTCCTCTGCGATGAGTTCGATGCCGGGAGTATCAACAACGGGCAGCAGTTCCTTGGGAACCGTCTTGGTGGCGGGCAAAAATCGGGTGCCCATACCTGCCGCTGGAACTACAACCGTGGTGATTCCGCGGGCGGAATCTTCGCGTTCTATAGCCATGCACAATAGCGTACAACGCCACATTATTTTCCCGTGCACCGCTACGCCGCGGGGTTATGATTTATTTATGACCTCTTCCATCACCGCCAAAAACGAGCTGCGCGCCCGCTTGGTCCAGGCCCGCCGCGAACTTTCCTCCGAGGACCACGATGCTTTTACCGCCGCCGTGCGCAAGCATCTCGAATCCGAGCTCACCGAGTCCATGACCGTGGCCGCCTACTGGCCCTTGGGCTCTGAGCCCGGTGGTGCGGACTTTGTGCCGTGGCTCAAGTCCCATGTCTCCCGCGTCCTCCTGCCAATTTCCGGCGAGAATGGCACCTTGACCTTTGCCGAATACCGCGGCAAGGAAACAATGCACACCAGCCCACTGGGGTTGAATGAGCCCCAGGGCCCAAGCTTTGATAGCAGCGTGCTGGCTGAGTGTGATCTAGTGCTCGCCCCCGCCATGGCGGTGGATGCCAAGGGCAACCGCATGGGCAAGGGCGGCGGCTACTATGACCGCGCGCTAGAACCGCTTCCCCACGGCAAGCCGCCGGTTTTCGCCATGGTCTACCCCTCCGAGTTTGTAGACGAGCTGCCTACCGAGGATCATGACCGCAAGGTTGATGCCGCCGTCACCGCAGAGGGCATTACCCGCTTCTAGTTTTCAGGGTGCGGGAACCATGCGCGGTTTCGGGCAGTCTAAAAGAGTATGCCCACTTCACGTATGCCCCGCCTCATTTCCACCCTTCGTACTCCTGGCCACCGCCGCGGCGTTGTAGTGCGCCGCGCCATTGCGGTGGCCCTTCTTATTGCCGCGCTGGCTTCGGCTCTTTCGGCGGCCAAGGAGTTACCGCGCGTGCCCGTCTTTAGCCGCGATCTGCCGGCAGGGGCGGAGCTGGCGCTTGCCGACGTCGACCTAGCCCGCCTTCCTACCTCCTCCATCCCCGATTCGGCGGTAGCTGCAGAGCCAGAAGAGCTGAGCGGCCGGGTCATTACCGCGGCAGCCGGCAAGGGCGAAGTGATTACCGATGCTCGCCTTTTGGGAGAAGACCTCGTCTCCAGCTTGGTTAGCGGCTCCGACGCCGCGTCTGCGCGGATGATCCCGGTGAAGCTCGCCGAGCCAGATATCATCCCCCACCTACACCATGGCGATACCGTGGACGTGGTAACCGCCGTCGACGCCGCATCCTCCCCGGCCGAAGAGGGGTCGGCTCCCACAACGCCCACCGCGCGCGTTATCGCCACCGGCGGGCGCGTGGTGTCGACCTCTAGTTCCGAGGGCGAGGCCTCTTCCTCTACTGTTTTGCTCGCGCTGCCCCATGACCACGCCAATGATGTAGCCGCGGCGTCGCTAAGCCAACCACTCACGGTGGTCATTGTTGGTGACCGCGCTCACCCGCAACAACGCTAGACCATTTCAGCCACAACAGTTGTGGTTGGTTAACAGCTGCACTAAAGTTTCGCCATGTCCATGGTTTCTAACTACCCTTAGTTATTCCCAGAAAGGTTCGTGCATATCACTATGCTCAAGGGTTTCAAAGACTTTATTATGCGTGGCAACGTCATCGAACTTGCCACCGCGGTCATCATCGGCTCCGCCTTCACCGCAATCGTCACCGCCGTTACTGACTCGATCATCCAGCCGATCATCAATTCCCTTGGCTCTGCTGAGGTGGACGGATTGGGCTTCCAAATCACCGACAACAAGAACACCTTCGTGGACTTCGGCGCAGTAATCACTGCAGCGATTAACTTCCTCATCATCGCCGCCGTGGTCTACTTCCTCATCGTCATGCCGCTCAACAAGCTCACCGAAGCTGCGAAGCGCCGCCACGGTGTGGACCCTGAGGCTCCGGCACCAACCTCCGAGGAACTGCTCGCGGAAATCCGCGACCTGCTCGAGGCCCAAAACGTCTCCGATAAGGACATCCCGGGTACCGGCATTGACGGTTCCGCCCACGGCGCTACCGACGCCGATAACGGTTCCACCGGCGGCGGCCGTCACCAGGCCTAGTTCCCTTCGCTGCATATACAGCGCAGAGCCCGCGGTTTCACTTCTTCGGAAGCGAAACCGCGGGCTTTTAGGTACCTCTGTGACTGCAGACCTGCATCCTGTTTTAGGCACTAGCCGCCGTAGTGTGGGGGCTGGTTTTCTCGGTAGAATTGCTCATCACGCTGACCGGACTCCCCCTCTGCCGCCACCGAATCCGCGTCATCGACAGTAACGATTCTCTCTTCATCAACACCGTGGGAAGCGGGTGCGCCGGGCTTATCAGCACTACGGTCATAGCCGGCAGCATCCGATTGGCGGAATACCCGCCGGCGGTTTCTCCGCGACGTCATAGAAAATACCCTGCAGTTACTGGACACTAGACTGCTGCAGCTGGTCAATGAGGTGGTGAACCAGAGGCGCCAAGGTAGCCATGCCGTCGCGGATGGCAGCGCGCGACGAGGCAAGGTTGACCACTACAGTAGAGCCCGAAACACCCGATAGACCGCGGGACGTACAGGCATCCACCGCGCCACAGGCTTGGCCAGAAGAACGCAAAGCCTGGGCCACGCCCGGCACCATCTTGTCGATGACAGACCGGGTAGCCTCCGGAGTCTTATCGCGTGGACCGACACCGGTGCCGCCCACGGTGAGGACCACGTCCACGCCACCGACCACGGCGGTCTCAATTGCCTGACGGATCTTGGATTTTTTGGAACGCACCACGATGGCGCCATCAACACGGAAATTGGCCTCCGCAAGCAACTCACTTACCAGCTGAGAAGTGCTATCGGATTGCTCACCAGGATGATCGGTGACAATAACGATGAGCCCGCGGCGCGGGGCAGCAAGGCTATCCTCCTGCTCGCTTGCCAGCAAGAAGGCATCATCGGGTTCGGCAACATCCATCAAGGAATCGCGCTTAGTCGCGCCATCGGGCTGCGCGGAGTCGGTCACATCGTGCTGCGAATCTGGCATTTTTCTCCTTAAGTTAAGGCATTGCGGCCTTGTGGCGGGGTGAGGTATGGCGCATTCAGCACCTAATGAGGTCTTGCACAGTAATTTACTCGCCTGAGAGGGTTACCTCTACCTGACGGCTTTCTTCCGAGTCTTCGCGGGTAACCTCCAAGGTCACCGTCGCGCCAAAGTCTTGCGATCGCGCCGCCGCGATGAGCGCATCAGCGTTTTCGATCAGGCGATCGTTGACGCGGGTGACAATATCGCCATCCTTCAAGCCCGCCTCATCTGCTGGGCCACCCGGCTCTACCTCGGCGATGCGGGCACCATTGCCGTCGTCGCGCGCTAGCACCTTCACGCCAAGGGTCGGGTGAGAAACTTTGCCGTCGTTAATGAGCTCATCTGCCATGCGCTTGGCAAAGTTGGATGGAATGGCAAAGCCCAAGCCAATGGAGCCGCCCTCGCCGGAGGAACTATTAGACAGCGAAGCAATCATGGAGTTCATGCCCACGATATTGCCGTCTCGATCCACCAGCGGGCCGCCCGAGTTGCCAGGGTTTACTGCGGCATCGGTCTGAATGGCGTCAATCAATGAAGACTCGCCGCCTTCCTGGGAAGCGCGAACGGGACGGTTCTTTGCCGATACGATACCGGAGGTCACGGTCGCGTTTAGCCCCAAAGGAGAGCCCACGGCCACTACCTCTTGGCCCACAGCAACGGAATCGGAGTCACCGAATTGCAAGAAGGGCAGGTCCTTGACGTCCTTGATTTTCACGATGGCAACGTCCGTATTCGCATCCGAGGCCACCACCTCAGCATCATGCTTACTGCCGTCATTCATGGTCACCTGCATCATGCCACCGTGCTCAGCACCGGCAACCACGTGGTGGTTGGTCAGTACATAACCATCTGGGGAGATGACAGAACCGGAGCCTTCAGCCCCACCAGTCCGAGTCATCGTCTGGATAGAAACCACCGCCGGCAAAACCTTAGAGGCAACTTCTTCAACGGAACCCTGTTCCGGTTCCTTACCGGTGCTATTGTTGGCCGGCTCTGCTTTGAGGGCTTCATTGACCACGGAGGTATCGTTATTGCCTCCCCCGGAAGTCCAGCCAACAACAGCGCCGGCAATCGAGCCCGCTGCGATGGAGGCTACGGCCGCCAAAGCGGTGGCGGCACCCAAGCCGATTTTCTTCTTTTGCTCCGGCTGCGGGGGCAGAGGAGTGACCATCGGGCCTTCCTGCCCCTGACCGCTAAAGCTTTGGGCCTGTGGGGCATTCGGATAGGCCCCCAGCGAACCTAGCGTTCGCGGGTCATCGCCTTCAGCACCGCCGCGCGGCTGATTCCACCCCTGCGAATAGGAACCGACCTCATACGCCTGCGCACCAACGCCACCATAAGGACCAGTGCCAACGCTGTAGGGGCCAGCATTTCCGGCACCCGCATCCGGCTCTCCGGTCTCCCCAAAGTTCGGACCCCGCTGAATCGGTTCGGCCCTACCCAGACCTTCCTGGGATTCTCCTTCTGGAGAGTTTCCATCAAAGGCGCGGTAATCGTCATTCCTCATGTTCATGAGAAAACTATGCCTCATTTCGCTTGGTCAAGACTGAAACTGATCTGCCAACCTACTAGGAATTCCTGAAAGGTTGCTGTATTATCTCACCAGTATAAATGCTTATACACTAGCCCTGATTAAACCAGCGCTGCGCAAAGATTTCACCGCGGTCGCTCGGGTCTTCCTTACCACCCGGCAGCCCCTCATGCAGATCTGCCAAACCGTCCACGAAAACCTCACCCGACACAGGCTTGCCCGGCAAGATGACTTCCATGCGGGTACCACCATCATTAGACACGCGGATCTTGATGGTGCCATCGTGACGTTCAATCACCGATTTCACAATGGCCAGGCCCAAGCCCGAGCCCGGCATGGAACGCGCTTCCGCCGAACGGTAGAAGCGTTCAAAGACCTTCTCCCTCTCCTCCGGCGCAATGCCAGGCCCGGAGTCATCAAAGCGCAGGCGCACCTCGCGGGTGGATAGCTGATCCATAGACACGCGCACCGTGCCAGTAGCCGGCGACCACTTGGCCGCATTATCCATGAGATTAAGCGTGGCACGGCCCAATGCGAAGGGGTCGCCGTCCAGCTCCCACGGGATAAAGCGCACCAAGAACTCCACATCGGGACGGCGGCGGCGCGCTCGCTCCAGCGAAGCCATCATGACTTCACAAAGGTCAACCGGTTCCGGTTCACGCTCATTGCCGTCCTCGCGCGCCAAATCAACGAGGTCTCCAATCAAGGTGGAGAGCTCATTCATCTGGGACATGACGTCATCTTCGAGGTCCTTGCGGTCCTCATCGCTAATACCAAAGCCACCACCGGCGCGATTGAGCATCATCAAAAGCTCAATATTGGTACGCATAGAGGTCAGCGGGGTCTTCAGCTCGTGTCCGGCATCGGCTACGAATTGAGACTGCTGCGAACGGGATTCCTGCAGTGCCTCCAGCATCTGATTAAAGGAGGTGGTCAACTGCGCCATCTCGTCGTTATTAGAGACCTCAATAGGACGCAGGTCGTTGGTCTGCGTCACGTAATCCACCGCTCGCTTCAGCCGGGCGATGGGTTGCATACCGGTTTTGGACACGATGAGGCCTGCAAAAATGGCGAGCAAGATGCCAAGGCCAACGATAATCAGAAGCACAGTGCCCAAGATGGCTATGAGCCCTTGCGTAGGAGCGAGAGACTGAGCAACGACCACGGTAGAACCAAGATCATGACGCTTGGCCAGCACTCGCTCGCCACCCACGGTACGCACGGAAGTTTCCGTGTAATCCTCCGTTCGGTGGAAGTCCCCGCCCACAGGAATGGTGTCGCCGTAGGAAAAGCTCATGGAGGGCGGTGATAGGGCTACGCGGGTGCCGGGGTTATAGGACTTAAAGTCCTCGATTTCCTGATCCACGTTATCCATGAACCGCGGGTCTTGGCTTTGCCGCAACAAGACATCGGCCTTGGCCTCCAAGCGGTCATCGACTGAGGCAGTAAGGGACATAGAAACAACCCAATACGTTGCCAACGTCATCAAGGCAACGGCTACGGCCACCACAAGGCCAGTAACAGTAGCAAGGCGCCACCGCAGTGGCGTCCGTGAAGCCCAACTCCCCTGACGATCAGAGAACTCGGTAAGAGGGGTGGACTGTACTTTACCGGAAGCCACCGCAGGGGAAGCGGGCTTCCTTAAAATCACGGATTAGACTCCCTCAAAACATAGCCCACGCCACGGACCGTGTGGATGAGGCGAGCATCGCCCTCGCCCTCGGTCTTCTTACGCAGGTAGCCGATATAGACCTCGAGAGCATTGCCGGAGGTAGGGAAATCGTAGCCCCATACTTCTTCCAAGATCTTGCTGCGGGAGAGAACCTTGCGGGGATTTTCCATCAGCAGCTGCAGCAACGCAAACTCGGTACGAGTCAAGGAAATTGCGCGGCCACCGCGGCTGACTTCGCGAGTATCAGCGTCGAGTTCAAGGTCCTCGAAGCTCAGCTTGCTTTCCACTGGGGCTTCAGCTGCGATGGAATCTGCGGAGGCGCGGCGCACCAAGGAGCGCACACGGGCCAAGAGCTCCTCCAATGCGAACGGCTTTGGCAGGTAGTCATCAGCGCCGGCATCAAGGCCAGCCACTCGGTCCGAAACACCATCGCGCGCAGTTAGAACGAGGATCGGACGGTCCCAACCCTCACTGCGCAGGCTGCGGCACACCTCGAGGCCATCCATGTTGGGCATCATGACGTCCAGAATCAGCAATTCGGGATTCTCAGCGCGCACCGTCTCCACGGCCTCCAAGCCGTCGTTAGCGGTCAGCACTTCGTAGCCGTTAAAGCGTAAGGAACGGCGTAGCGATTCGCGGACGGCTTGTTCATCATCCACCACAAGGATTTTCATAGGCCTAATTATTACTTATGGCAGTCAACTTCATGAAGTTTAGGGAAATATTTACCCCCACAGTCCCCCAAATACGGCTAAAACATGCTTATAGAACGCTTCTAAAGCTAAAAATCCCCGCCCAGCCCTCTAATCGAGAGCGGACGGGGAGATTAAAGAGCGAGCTTAGAACTGCTCTACGTCAACCAGGCCCAGCTTGGCAGCCTTAACCAGGCGGCGCGGGATACGGACGGTCTGGCCGTCGATGGTGACTTCCTGGAGGGCTACATTGTCAGCCTTCCACTGGGAACGGCGTGCGTGGGTGTTCGCACGGGACTTCTTAAACTTAGGAGTTGCCATTTTCTACTCTCCTCCTTACGCGTTCTTCTTCTTGCGGCGTGCCATGCCACCGAAGCGCTGGTTGAAGCGCTCGACGCGGCCGGCGGTATCCATAACGCGCTGTGCACCAGTCCAGAACGGGTGGGACTCAGCGGTAACGTCAACGACGATCAGTGGGTACTCGTTGCCGTCTTCCCACTCAACGGTGCGGTCGGAGGAAGCGGTGGACTTGGTCAAAAAGGAGTGACCGGTACCAGCATCACGGAAGACTACCGGGTGGTAATCCGGGTGAATATCTTTCTTCATATATATTCCCTCAGGGTTGGACTACGGGTCGGTTCCACACCCTTAGCGTGGATCGTGCCCGAGTTGGGACGTACAAATTTCACTCTGTTAACCGCGCGCCGCGCGGCACGGGTCAACAACCTGAATTATCCTACAGTCAACTAACCCATATGCGAAATCCCCAACCAGCGGCAACCACTCATTTCACTCCCGTTTCTTGCGCCACGCTTAACGGTGCCCCACAGGCAAACACCACCCCAGCACGGCAAACGGCCCACCTGTCACAGCAAGATAGCGATTAGGTAATTCGCGTCCGAGGCTGTAAGATTTTCCCTTGCTGTTGTCAAAATATACGTTTTACGCCCCGTCTACTGGTGTTTGACGATGGCGCCGCACCCGCTCACACCTCACTTTTGAGCACTGCCACCCTCACACGGCAGTCGGCGCTTCATTGTCTATAGCCATGATGTGGGCGGCTAGGAGAAAGAAGACCCATGTCGGCTATTTGCCAGGTAACGGGCCGCAAGCCGGAATTCGGCAAGCAGGTCTCGCACTCGCACCGCCGCACTTCGCGCCGTTGGAACCCCAACGTGCAGCGTCGTCGCTACTACCTGCCCTCTGAGGGCCGTACCATCACCCTGAATGTTTCCACGAAGGGCATGAAGATCATCGACCGCGATGGCATCGAGTCCGTTGTGGCTAAGATTCGCGCACGTGGGGAGAAGATTTAAGTATGGCACGTAACGATATCCGCCCAATCATCAAGCTTAAGTCCACTGCGGGCACCGGTTACACCTACGTGACCCGTAAGAACAAGCGCAACAACCCGGATCGCATCACCTTGAAGAAGTTCGATCCGATTGCCCGCAAGCACGTCGAATTCCGCGAGGAGCGATAATCAATGGCTAAGAAGTCCAAGATCGCTAAGAACGAGCAGCGCAAGGAAATCGTCGCCCGCTACGCGGAGCGTCGCGCTGAGCTCAAGAAGATCATCAAGAACCCGAACACCCCGGATGAGGAGCGCCTGGAGGCTCAGTTCGAGCTGAACCGCCAGCCTCGTGACGCTTCCCCAGCCCGCGTACGTAACCGTGACGCTGCCGATGGCCGCCCACGCGGTTACCTCCGCAAGTTCGGCCTGTCCCGTGTCCGTATGCGCGGCATGGCTCACCGTGGTGAGCTGCCGGGCGTTCGTAAGTCCAGCTGGTAAAGGGGTAATTGCACAATGGCTAATAAGCGCAATAACCAAAAGAAGTTCCGTATGGAGCAGAGCCGTCGCCCAAAGAAGAACCCTTTGAAGGCCGAGGGCATCGAGAAGGTGGACTACAAGGACACCAAGACTCTGCGTCTGTTCATCTCGGATCGTCACAAGATCCGTTCCCGTCGCGTCACCGGTCTGACCCCGCAGCAGCAGCGTCAGGTTGCTACCGCCGTCAAGAACGCACGCGAAATGGCTCTCCTGCCGTTCACCACCCGCTAAACAGTAGCTGGGTATCAACAGCGCACTTTTGCCGCTGGCAAGTGTGACACGGTAAAAGAACCATAAGCTTCCGCCGCCCCCCTCCTCGAGGGCAGGCGGCGAAAGTCGTTTTATCCCTCCCATCCCTTCCCTGCGGCCCACATGCCCGGCTTACCAGGCTGAGGTGTTAGATTGAAAACATTCGTGTACCCCGCAGCCGGCGGGGTACACTGGCCCCGCACTAGTGAAAGGCAGTGAGCAATGGCCCTGCACAAATCCCTACTCGATCTCTCCGAGCTCGCCCCGCACTGCCAGTCTCGCGCTACGGCCCGCGGACTGCTCGCAGAGGCCCAAGATATCTTGCGCAACGCGGTCGCCCACCAGGACAATGAGATTGAATTGGCCCACTGGTATTCCCGGCTGATTACGGATATTGTTCGCTCCCCGGGGGTCAACTCCCCGGTCCGCCTTAGCGGCGCTGCCGCCCGCGGCGACCAGTTGCCCTCCATGCCCGTGGTGTGGATGGGTGAAGATGCCGATCTGCAAGAGGTCTTCGCTGATGTCGGTCTCCAGGCTCACGTAGCCGCCGATTCCATCGCCGCGCGAGTCGACGCCGGCCTGCCCCTTGGAAACGGCGGAGAACAAGCGCTACTGGAAGAAGCCTTGGGCCAGCGCCCTCCTACCCTAAAGATGGTCGATGGCCTGCCGGACCGCGATACAGCGGTGGATATTAAAGTCACACTGCTCTCCCCCATCGCGGCAATCGCACGCTGGGCGGCGCCGGGGCCGCGCCCCACGGTGGATCGCTTAGCGATCGGCGTGGAACGCGATCTGCTTAGCGCCGCTGATGCAGAGGCTTTGGACCTAGCGTGGCGCACTGGCTATGCGTTAGAGTTGCGCCGTTGGTACGAGGGGGTTAGTGATCACTCGGCAACATTGCGCGATCTCCCGCCGTTGGACCGCACTGCTTATGGCTCCGCGTGCCGCATTGTCGCGGCGGCGTTTGAGTCTATTGCCCGTCGGACGGAAGAATATAAATAGTCTCTACGGTGCGGATTCGGAAGCAGTACCTAGTCGGGCATAAGATTGTACAGTTGATTATTAGAAGTGATTTCTCTTTTGCGAAAGGAGGCGTCCCACCGCATGGCAGGCAATGTCGGTAGGCCGCGTAAACACAGCCCGCGGCGCAGGGGCAATAGCGCCCGAGAGGAGATCCTGGACGCCTCCTCCGAGCTTTTCACTACTCAGGGTTTTGCTACCACGTCCACGCACCAGATCGCAGACGCGGTGGGCATCCGTCAGGCGTCGCTGTACTACCACTTCCCGTCCAAGACGGAGATTTTCCTGACGCTGCTCAATTCCACCATCGAGCCCTCCTTGGAGTTGGCCGATGAGTTGGCGGGTACCGACGCGGCCCCAGCACAGCGCCTGTGGTCTTTGGTCGCCGCAGAATCGCGTCTGCTGCTCACCAGTGGCTGGAACGTGGGCCGCCTGTATCAGCTGCCGGTGGCTAATTCTTCGGAGTTCTCCGAGTATCACGAGTCGCGCGACCGCCTGCAGAATCATTTCCGCTCCACCGCCGCCGCCATTGTGGGCGAGGATGACCCCCGCGTGGAGCTGCCCTTCCACATCGCGCTGTCCGTCATTGAAATGCGCCCCAATAACGGCACCCCTCCGTTCGACGCTTCCCAGTCGGTTCCGGAGACTGCCGCCATGCTTGCCGACGCCGCCTTGGCCGTCCTCGGTGCCTCCGTCCCCGACAATGCCGAGGAAACTACCCTCGAGCTACTGAAAAATCGCAACGACTCCATCTCTGCGGCCGCCGCCGCTGCGGCCGACCGCAAGAAGAAGTCGCGCTAACTCTTTCTTAGCGCTGCCACGACTCCGTGAACTCGCCCGTGGCGGCCAATCCGCCGCCCTCGCGCACGCTCACTGCGCTCGGGGTCACCACTATGATCGACGGATCCGCATTGACGTAGTAGTTATTGCCGTCTTGGGTAACGTCGCTCGTCTGGAACTGGCCATCAAACATCGACGATCGATAGATCTTGTCGCCACCTCCGGTCTCGCAAATGATGACCCTGCCGTCGGGACCAGCCCCAGCGAACAAGGCACGCTCAAAGCGCTGACAGTTGGCGTAGCCTCCGTCGAGCCATCCGTACTCGTTGAAATCAGAAATGTAGTTTCCCACACCCGTCTTCTGACCCCCACCGGTGGAAGACGGGGCTTCCTGCTTTTCCGTCTGCGTGACCGTAACTACCGGCGGTTCCTCAGGGGCTTCCTCTTGCTTGGTTACAGTCTCTTGCGCGGCTGTGGATTCCTCGGCGTTTTCCTCTTCTCTGTCGGAGTTATTGACCGTGGTCATTCCGCTGCCCTTCCCTTTGAAGCTCGGGGCAGCGTCGTCCGTGGAGTCACTGCAACCGCTCAGCGCGAGGCTGGCGGCCACGAGCGGGACGAAACCTGCGGCAATGAGCGAGCGGAGGCTTAAGCGAGAAGTCATGAGTTTTCCTTTCTACTGGCAGGCTTAGCAGGCAGGGCTGGACCACTGGGTATCGGCCTGCGCTAGGGCTTCGGCCATGGAGGTAAGCACCGTTTGGGTGGAGGCGTACTGGCCATCAGGGGATGAGGCAATCAGTGCCACGGCTACGTCGTGCCCGCCCAGTTGCACGATGCCCATCTGCCGCACATCGTAGGAACCGGCCGGGCTCGGTCCCCAGCCGCCTTTCATCAAGGCGCCCGGCAGGGTGCGCAGGCCGTAGCCTTGGGCGGGATCGGCGACACCCATGGCGTCGATAATCGGCTGCGCTCCTTCAACGCAGCGCAACCCGGCCATAAACTTTGCTTGGTTGCCCACGCTCCACATGGTTTGGCCAAAGGCCGTAAATTCCGGGCGGGTGACCTGGGATTGGACTTGGGTGGCGGTATCTCCCGCCTCCGCGATGACGCTTTGTGCGGCCTGCGCGGCGGCGGTGCCCTCCCCTAGCCCCGCCCACGCGGCTTTGGCGGCCTCGTTATCGGAGTAGGTAATCGCGGAAGACACCAACTGGTTATCGGCAGCACCCGTGCGATTCGCCGCGATGAGCACCGGCACCTTGGAGGTTGACCACGCGGCTTCGGGAGCGGTGCGCCCCGCTTCAATGGTGGTGGTGCCATCGGAGACCGCGATGCCCACATCGCCGTGTTCGGCCACGATGCGGTCAAGCACGGCTTGGACGTCACCAGAAGGGGCCGCGGATGAGGCCGCGGGCGCTGCGGTCGTGGTCTCTTTTCCGTAGAGGGGATCCGCCGTGCCACGGGCCTCGGTATTGACAAAGGTAGGGGAATTATTCGCCGCGTCCTCGTCGCCGCAAGCGCTGAGGGTGAGCGCGCAGGCGATAAGGGCAGCTGCCGGGCCCCAGGCCCGGCAGATAGGGAATGTCATGGCATTTAGCTTAGGCTAGTGCGCGAAGTGGCGGGTACCGGTCAGGTACAAAGTAACGCCGGCTTCCTTCGCTGCCGCGATGACTTCTTCGTCGCGGATGGAGCCGCCGGGCTGAACAACGGCCTTAACGCCGGCGTCGAGAAGCACCTGCAAACCATCGGCAAACGGGAAAAAGGCGTCGGAAGCGGCGAAGGAGCCCTCGGTGCGGTTGGCACCATCGGCCAAGGTGTTAGCGCGCTCGACAGCCAGCTTGGCGGAGTCAACGCGGTTGACCTGGCCCATGCCTACGCCCACGGTGGCATTGTCCTTGGCCAGCAAGATGGCATTGGACTTCACCGCGCGCACGGCGCGCCATGCGAATTCGAGCTCAGCCAAGTCGGACTCGTTGAGGGCCTCGCCCGCAGCCAGGGTCCAGTTGGCCGGGTTATCGCCCTCGGCCTGGTAGGTGTCTGGCTCTTGGGTGAGCACGCCGCCGGAGATGTACTTGCGCTCCTCGTGCTGGTCTTCGTGCTCTGCCTGCAGCACGCGCAGGTTCTTCTTGGCCTTGAGCACCTCGATGGCGCCGTCCTCATAGGAAGGAGCGACGATGACCTCGGTAAAGATCTCCTTGACCTGCTCGGCCATCTCTACGGTGACCTCACGGTTGACGGCAATCACGCCACCGAAGGCGGACATTGGGTCGCACGCGTGCGCCGCACGGTGGGCGGCGGCGATGGACTCCTCGGACACGGCAATGCCGCATGGGTTGGTGTGCTTGATAATCGCAACACAGGGACGCTCGTGGTCCCAGGCGGCGCGCCACGCGGCATCCGCATCCTGGTAGTTGTTGTAGCTCATCTCCTTGCCATTGAACTGGGTGGCATTGGCAAGGCCCTTGGAACCGATGCGGGTGACAGTCGCCGCCTGGTGAGAGTTCTCGCCGTAGCGCAGCGGGGTGGTTTGGCCCTCCTCGCTGAGCTGATCCACGAACCACGCGGAGACGGCCGCATCATAATCCGCGGTGTGCAGGAAGGCGTCGCGCGCCAAGCCGCGGCGCTGCTCCAGGGTAAAGCCACCGTTGTTCACGGCCTCCACTGCCTCACCGTAGCGGGAAGGGTCTACCACAACGGCGACGGACGGGTGGTTCTTGGCGGCCGCACGCACCATGGATGGGCCGCCGATATCAATCTGTTCCACGCAGCCATCAAAGTCCGCGCCCGAGGCCACGGTCTCGCGGAAGGGATACAGGTTGACCACGACGAGCTGGAAAGGCTCTACCTCGAGCTCGGAGAGCTGGTTGAGGTGGTCGTCCTTGCGGGTATCGGCCAGGATTCCGGCGTGCACGCGCGGGTGCAGCGTCTTGACGCGGCCTTCCAAGCACTCCGGGAAGCCGGTGAGCTTTTCTACCGGGGTGACCTCGATGCCTAGGTCCGCGATCTTCTTCGCGGTGGAGCCGGTGGAGACGATTTCCACGCCTGCCTTATCGAGGGCGCGGGCTAGATCCTCCAGCCCGGTCTTGTCGTACACGCTGATAAGGGCGCGCTTTACCTGCTTGCGGTCTTCGCTCATGAGGAGGATTAAGCCTTTCGAAAAGTCTTAGTCTGCGAGTTGAATAGTTAGTTTCTCGTCGTGGACGTTAGCTGCACGCAGCACCTCCACGATGAGATCGCGCTCTACTTGTTTAATGCGTTCATGGAGGGTGGACTCGTCATCGTCCGCGTCAATGACAACGGGGCGCTGCGCGATAATGGAGCCGGTATCCACGCCCGCGTCCACAAAGTGGACGGTAGAGCCAGTGATCTTCACGCCATAATCTAGGGCGTCGCGCACCGCGTGCGCTCCCTTGAAGGCAGGCAGCAGCGCCGGGTGGGTATTGATAGTGCGGCCTTCGAAGCGGTCCAAGAATTCCTGGCCCAGGATCTTCATAAAGCCCGCAGAAACAACAACGTCTGGCTGCGCAGCATCTACTGCGTCAACCAGACGTTGATTCCATTCGGCGCGATCCGTACCCAGCGCCACGACCTCGGTTTCAATCCCGTGGCCCTGTGCGCGCGCAATACCGTGGCATTCCTTATCCGCCACCACCTTCACTACCTGGTAATGCCCGGCCTGGGCATCCACAATGGCTTGTAGCAGGGAACCCGTTCCAGAAACGAGCACCACCACTCGGAGGCGTTCAGGGTCAGCGGTATAGCGCGGAGGCATCGGTGAAGTCACGCGCTATAGCCTAGCCCCTCTCCCCCTCCTCGGGGGAATCTTCGCCCGCAGAGTCCTGCTCACTCTCCCCCATTTGGTCCTTGAACTGTTGGCTCAGCGGCTTGGCGACGCCCCTTTCATTGCCCTCCTCAGCCTCATCCTGCTGCTCTGCTGTTTCTTCGGCTGGAGTGTCCTCTTCTTTCTGCTCTTCTTCCGGTTCCTCTGCGGCCTCGCCAGGTGCGGAATCCTGGGGCTCGTCCTCGACTACCTCGGCATCAACGATTTCCGGATCGGTGATGGGCTCGCGCTCCGGTTCGGCGGGGGCGTCGTCAGTTTCGGCGGTGGCTGCATCGGTCACCTCGGTAGTGGTGGCATCAGCAGCGGGCTCATCGGCGTACTCATCGGCGGTGTCCACACCAGGTACCGTGCGGGCCGCGCGCCAGGCCACGAAGGCGAAGCCTGCGGCAACGGCACAACCAACGACAGCCATCCACAGGGCGGTAAGGCCTGCGGCAGTCCACAGCTGCGGGCCGGTCGCGCCGTAGTAGCCAAGGTCACCGCTGACAAGGTAGCAGGCAACCAGCATGAGTACTGCGGAGGCCACCGTAGCTACGAGGACGTCTTGAAAGCTCGGACGTTTCTTGTACAAAGAGTAGATTGCAGCGCCGAGGGGGACGATCAATAGCGCCACAGCCCAGCTGGGCGCGGAGGCAGGAATGCCGCCGGTAATGGGCAGCGGTGGCAGCGGCACGAGGTGGGCGCTAAAGAGGCTTACCGAGCCTTCACCTACGGAGAACTCCGAGCCCACCAATACCGCCGCGGTGCTCACGATGGCATTGGGAATGTAGAGCACGCTCAGCAGCACGAGTCCGGCAATGCCTAAGCCGGAGATCGTAGGATAGTCATTCATCATCTCGCCCTGGCGGGAGACATTGACAAGGAATACCACCGCAAAGACTGCGGCTGCGCCAATGGCCAGGTAGGCGAGATAGCGAAGGGCGATCTGGGTGGCGTCGACAAGCGGGCGCGGTACCCCATAACGCTTGGCCAACGCCCGCCACAAGCGCCACCCCATACCGGACGCCATGGCTGCCAGATGCAGAACAATAACGCGCAGCAACGCCTGCGCCAGATTAGGCGGGGAGACGTCATAGACCTTGCCCGCATCCCACAGCATCAGCCACGCGATGATGGTAAATACCACCGGCACGCCAAACACGCAGGCCAAAAGAGTAAGCAGGTCCTTGACGCTGACCTTGTGTTTTACCGCGCTGCGCACCCGAACCGCCACCACCGAGGCAAGGATAAGCGCTGGCAAGGCCGGCAAGAAGGAAATATGCACATCAGCCGCAGAGACCGGGGCGAGGTTAAAGACCATCCAGGCCTCCGCCACGATGGTGTACCACCACGCCATGGGAGAGCCGGTGAGCATGAGACCGCCAAGCGCGATGGCCATAATGATAAGGACAATAACCACGTTGGGCACTGCCGCCGTAATAAGCATGCGGCGAATGCGCCCGGCTTTGGTCAGCGGCGCGGGGGTACGGCGCGCCTTGGCCTTGGAGCCGGCTTTACGGGCGACGCGCTGCGCCGATCCAGAGGACTGGCGTGAGCCACTGGGATGAGGCGCGCGTGGGGTGCGCTCCGCGCGCACCGTACGGCCCCGCGCCTGGCTACGCGGGCGGGGCGTTGACCGAGATTGGGGGCTGGTGTTTTTGTTCATCGGCGTCCACTTTGCCACCTTCCGGAAGTGAAATCGGGGTGGCGCGACGAGGCACTCGCAAAATCACCGGCGGCAACCCCTGTACCTGGGCTATACAAATATATAAGGAGTATAAAATCTACCCTGGTTTCACACCCTTAACTCTGGCTGTAATACTATGAAGGAAAAGGCCGCTAGTTTTGCGTGACGCACGCGGAGCTCGCGTGGGATCTTTATCGCACTAATAACATTCCGTGTGCCCCATGTTGCCTGCTCGTGGACAATTTCCCCGAGGCGAGCCTGAAAATTCTTTAATTTGGGTTGCTGTTATCTTTTCGAGACGCTACTGTTACATCTCGTTGGTAACAAGAAGGTCACAATCTCGTAACTAACTCGGTGGGGACGTAACACTCGTTCTGCGCAGATTGTGAAAATGACGAAAGAAGACCTAATGCGAAGCAAAGTTCAGCGTGGCGCCGGCCGCCATCGCAAGATTGTCACCTCGCAGACCGCGAAGGGCCGCATTGCCGTAATGACGGTTGCGGCAGGTGCAGTTTCCACGGCCGGCGTTGGTGGCGCAGCCGCCGCAAACATCCAGTCCGATGACGCGGCCACCACCAAGACGCAGTCCGTTGACTTCGAGCTCGCCTCTGACTCCACCCAAGTTGAGGATGCTGCTGCGGCTCCGGTTGATACCACCCCACAGATCCTCAACGTGGCTGAGGCTAAGCCAGTTACTGATCTGACCGATCAACTCAACAAGGCCATTCAGGCCTCTGAAGAGCGCGCCGCTGCCGACGAGGCTGCTCGCGCTCCGTCCGTAGCTCGCCCTGCCGAAGGCGCATTCACATCCCCATTCGCTATGCGCTGGGGCACCTTCCACAAGGGCGTCGACATCGCCAACTCTCCCGGCACCCCAATCCTTGCCGTCATGGATGGTACGGTCATCGACTCCGGTCCAGCTTCCGGCTTTGGCCAGTGGATCCGCATCATGCACGACGACGGCACCATGACCGTTTATGGTCACATGCAAACTCTTGACGTGGCCGTTGGCGAGCACGTGCATGCCGGCCAGAAGATCGCCGGCATGGGCTCGATGGGCTTTTCCACCGGCTCCCACCTCCACTTCGAAGTTCACCCGAACGGTGGCGAGGCAATCGATCCGCAGCCTTGGCTGGCTGAGCGAGGCATCGACCTCTAAAGCCCCACCCCAACACCTTCTTGTTAAGCGCTGCAGAGAACTTCTCTGCAGCGCTTTGTCATGCCCACAGATACTCTCCCCTCACCTAGTACACTCGCCCGGAAGATGGGATTACATCAACTGCGCCCCAAACCGCCCCAAGGGCGCACTACACCGCCCTTGGCGCCGCCTGAGGGCTCCGCTGCCATTAGTGAACACAGCACCAGCTAGACCCTCGCCACGGCCCCACAAGAGAGCCAGAAGCACATTCAGACAAGTCCAGTGCGCAGACTTGTCGCAGGTGAGTGGATATTTTTAACGTTCAGCCACCGACACCGCATGAGACTGCGGACCCAAGCCATGGACGCCACCCCCAAGGTTCACCCCCAGACCCTAAACCAGTACTTTACAGACGCCACTCGAGCCACATTCGCAACATGCGTAACAAGCTGGCATGTTCGAATAATTTCGAATCATTTCCGTCTCTACCAGCGTTTTTTAAGATTGCGCGGGCTGTTCGGGCGGGCTAACTTTTAACTCGTTGCCACGAGCGATTTCGAACGCAAGCATTTCAGCTTTCGGCGTGTCGCGGTTGGCAGTTGCAAGACGCCTCCCTCTCTAGGGCACAAGCGTCCCGAGACCATGCACAGCCATGAAAAGGACTTTAACTATGAAGCGCATGAACCGCGCACGCAAGAACGTGGCGCTGAGCATCGTTACGCTTGGCACCGTACTTGCTACCGGCACCACCGCTTTTGCTGCAGAGCCAGTGGCTAGCGTGGACGTATCAGACGGCTCTTCCGAGCCCACCGCTACCAATGTAGATAACGCCGGAGTGGTCGACGCCCTCGTTGGCCTCGCCACCACCTCGGTTGGCCTGCTCAACGGCGAGGCTACCCCGCAGGTAGATGGAAACGAATCCGGCGGCGTCAATATCGTCCTAGACCCGGGCACTGTACCGGGCCTGAAGGAAGCTTTCGCACCGCAGGGGAATCACTCCGGACTCACCACGAAGCGCGGCAAGGACTCCGCGGGCAATACCGTGGTCTTTCCTACCTCCGGCACGCTTACTTCTGGCTTCGGCCAGCGCTGGGGCACGATGCACAACGGCATCGACGTAGCTAACCCGGTGGGCACCCCGATTCTGGCGGTCATGGACGGCACCGTCATCAACTCCGGCCCGGCACAGGGCTTTGGCAATTGGATCCGCATCCAGCACGATGACGGCACCATCTCCGTCTACGGTCACATGTCGGCAGACCAGCTCAAGGTAAATGTGGGCGAGCGCGTGACCGCGGGTCAGGAAATCGCCGGCATTGGCAACGAGGGCCACTCCACTGGCCCGCAC
Source organism: Corynebacterium sp. UMB0012 (assembly GCF_030216265.1). NCBI lineage: Bacteria > Bacillati > Actinomycetota > Actinomycetes > Mycobacteriales > Corynebacteriaceae > Corynebacterium > Corynebacterium sp. UMB0012. The sequence continues at coordinate 44,102 of NZ_JASOKQ010000005.1, read as the reverse complement.
CTCCACTTTGAGATTCACCCAGGTGGAGGAGCACCCGTTGACCCAGTCTCCTGGTTCAACGAGCGCGGCATTACGGTCTAGAGCTTTTCCATCGGCACCCCGCCGATGAGCATCAGCCGGACCTTACCGGAAGAACCAAAATCCACGGTGACCGTGGCACGCTTACCGGAGCCGGACGTCTCAATGACAGTTCCGAGCCCGTACTTAGCGTGATTGACGCGGTCACCCACGGCAAGGTTGAGGTTATTGTTCTTAGGCATTGAGGTCGCCGCTGGCTTGCTAGTGCGTCGCGATGGGGAAGACGCAGCGCGCTGGCCACCGCGGGACCCTCCTCTGCCCCACCCAGACCAGTCGCGGCCGTAGGAACGACCATATTGGTAATCGTCCTCGCCCCACGCGCCGGTCAGGGAACTATCGGAGTCTTCGCGCCGCCAGTTGATGAGGTCTTCTGGGACCTCGCCGAGGAAGCGGCTGGCGGGATTAGTCACCGGATTGCCCCACGCCGAGCGCAAAATGGCGCGGGTAAGATACAACTGCTCGCGAGCGCGGGTAATGCCCACATAGGCGAGGCGGCGCTCCTCGCTTAGTTCCTTCGGGTCACCCAGTGAGCGCATATGCGGGAATTGGCCATCCTCCCAGCCGGTCAAAAAGACTACGGGGAACTCAAGGCCCTTGGCGGTGTGCAGAGTCATCATGGTGACCACACCGGTCTCGGAATCTGGGATCTGGTCAGCATCGGCCACCAGCGACACCTTTTCCAAGAATGCCTGCAGCGAACCGGGCGCGGCTTCGCCCTCCTCTACTAGCTCGGAGGGGTCCACTGCATCCGCACCGGATGCAGCAAGCTGGTTGGCCGCCTCCGAGGTGAATTCGCGCGCCACCGATACCAACTCGTTGAGGTTATCTAGACGCGCTCCGTCCTGCGGATCATTCGAATTTTCCAATTCCGCCTTGTATCCCGTGGCATCCAAAATGGCGGAAAGCAGCTCGCCCAAATCCGGTTGGCCGGTAACCTCATCGCGCATAGACGGGATCTGATTGCGGATACCCTCCATCATGTCGTTGAATTTGGTGACTGCGTTAATAGCCCGAGTACCAAGGCCAGGGACGTCGCCCCGGGGGACATCGGCAAGCGCCTTGCCAAAGCTAATGCCGTGGTTTTCCGCATGGAGGGCAATATGCCCCTGCGCCTTGTCACCAATGGCACGCTTGGGCACGTTGATAATGCGGCGCAGGCTTACCGTATCGTCCGGGTTATCCAAGATTCGCAGGTAGGCCACCATATCGCGGATTTCGCGCCGTTCATAAAAGCGCGTGCCACCCACCACCTTGTACGGAATTCCGGAGCGAATGAAGATATCTTCCAGCGCACGGGAGGCGTTATTGGTGCGGTACATGACCGCGATATCGGAATAGCTGCGGCCCTTATCCGCCAAGGAATCGATTTCAGAGGCGATGAACCGCGCCTCATCATGCTCATTATCGGCAACATAGCCTACGATCTGCTCGCCCTCACCGTGGGCGGTCCACAGGTTCTTCTCGCGGCGGTTCTCATTTTTTGCAATAACGGCATTGGCCGCGTTGAGAATGGTCTGTGTGGAGCGATAGTTCTGTTCCAGCAAGATGGTGTGCGCCTGCGGGTAGTCGCGCTCGAATTCCTGAATATTGCGGATGGTGGCCCCGCGGAAGGCATAAATGGACTGATCGGAATCGCCCACTACGCACAGCTCCGGCGCATCCGGACCGAGCTCTCCCCTACCCACGAGCGCAGCAACTAGGGCATATTGGGCGTGGTTGGTGTCCTGGTACTCGTCAATAAGCACGTGCTTAAAGCGCCGGCGATAAAAGTCCACCACCTGCTGGTGCTGGGTGAAAATCCGCACCACCTCACCGATGAGATCATCAAAGTCCACGGCATTGGCCGCGCGCAGGCGGCGCTGGTATTCGGCATATACCTGGGCCACGGTGGTCTCAAACGGGTTCTTGGTCTGCTGCGCCTTTTCCAGTGCGGATTCGGGCCCAATGAGTTCGTTTTTGTGGTTAGAAATCTGATTGGCCAGCACGCGCGGGGTGTACTTCTTCAGATCCAGCTGCAAGTCCTTGGCAATCATGGACAAAAGCCGGCGAGCATCATCGCCATCGTAGATGGTGAAGTTGGTATTAAGGCCTGGCACAAGCTGCGCGTTTTGGCGCAGGATGCGCACGCAGATGGAGTGGAAGGTAGATACCCACATGCGCTCAGCCACAGGGCCCACTAGCCCGCCCACGCGCTCCTTCATTTCCGCTGCGGCTTTATTAGTAAAGGTAATGGCGAGGATCTCCCACGGATTCACCCCGCGGTGGCGCATGAGATAAGCAATACGCCGGGTAAGCACGGCGGTCTTGCCGGAACCGGCGCCGGCCACGATGAGCAGCGGGCTGCCCGTGTGGGTAACGGCCTCAAGCTGCTGTGGGTTGAGGCCCTCGGTCAAGGCATCGGGGGATTCGGATTCCGAGCTCGCTGTGCGCGGTGCGCCGAAGCCGCCAAAGGGGCTTGGCGTGGGAGCGCCGCCGGTGGACGAGGAAGGGCTAAAAGGAGAGTTTTCGTTCATAATGCCTTCCAACCTACTAGCCCCACCGGACACGCCCCGTATCCGCCGTGCGAGCTGCTATTTCCTTTTGCGCGGGCGGGTGGCACAATATGGTCTTATGACCGCAGAAGATAACAAGGACATCGTCGATAACGGCCTGGACATCCGCACGCCTTCGGGTACGGATGATCCCCTATCTGATGCGGAGATCCAGCAGTATCGCGAAGAAATCAACCGCATGGACCGCATCATCTTGGATGCCGCCAAGCGCCGCACGGAAGTCTCTCAGGCTATTGGCCGCACCCGCATGAGCTCCGGCGGCACCCGCTTGGTCCACACCCGCGAGATCGCCATTTTGAATCAGTTCCGCGATGAACTTGGGGAAGAAGGCCCCACCATCGCCTCGGCGCTACTGCGGATGGGCCGCGGCCGCCTGGGTTAGCCGAATAATTACGACCCAGCCGATACTATGCAGTACCCTGAATTAGCATGAATGCAGTTCTCGTCGCCGTCATAGTCATGCTCGTGCTCGCCCTCCTGCGCGTGCATGTGGTGGTAGCGCTCTTCCTAGGAGCCATCGTCGGCGGGCTCCTGTCGGGCATGGGCCTCGATGCCACCATGGTCGCCTTCCAAGATGGCTTGGGCGGCGGCGCCAAGATTGCCCTGAGCTATGCCCTCTTGGGCGCTTTTGCCATGGGCGTGGCCTCGGCCGGGCTGCCACAGGTCCTAGCTAATTTCCTCATCCGCAAGCTCGGCGGCAGCGGCGAAGCAGACCCCAAGGCCGCCTTGGCCACCAAGTGGATCCTCATCCTCGGGCTCATCGCCATGTCCGTGATGAGCCAGAACCTCATCCCGGTCCACATCGCCTTCATTCCGCTCATCATCCCGCCGCTACTTACAGTGATGAATAAGCTGCGCTTGGACCGCCGGCTGATTACTACCTGCCTGACCTTCGGCCTTATCACAACCTACATGTTCATTCCGGTGGGCTTTGGCTCCATCTACTTAAATGACATCCTGCTTTTTAATATCCAGCAGGCAGGGCTTGATACCTCCGATATCAATATCATGCAGGTCATGGGCGTGCCGGCGCTCGGCATGCTCGCCGGCCTACTCATCGCCATTTTCATTAGTTACCGCAAACCGCGCGACTATGAAAACCTGCCCATCGCGGCTGAGGAGCATCAAGAGACCCCCTCTGCCTATAAGGTGTGGGTTTCCGTCGTGGCCATCATTGCCACCTTTGCGGTGCAGATTGTCATGCAGGCGCTCGACTTCGAATCCGATGGCCTCATGGTCGGTGCGCTGACAGGCTTGGGAATTTTGCTGCTTACCGGCGCGGTGGATTGGAAGCACGCGGACGATGTCTTTACCAATGGCATGAAGATGATGGCGCTCATCGGCTTCATCATGATCACCGCCCAGGGGTTCGCCTCGGTCATGACGGCGACCAATGAGGTCGGCCCGCTGGTGGATGCCACGGCCAACCTCTTTGGCACCAATAAGGTCCTTTCCGCCGGCGCGATGCTCGTGGTGGGCTTAGTGGTCACCATGGGCATCGGCTCTTCCTTTTCCACCTTGCCCATCATCTCCGTTATCTATGTGCCGCTGTGCATGTCGTTGGGCTTTAGCCCCGCGGCCACCGTGGCGCTTATTGGCACCGCAGGCGCGCTTGGCGACGCCGGCTCTCCCGCCTCCGATTCCACCCTCGGCCCTACCGCGGGCTTGGGCGCGGATGGCCAGCACGACCACATCCGCGACTCGGTCATTCCCACCTTCATTCACTTCAATATTCCGCTGCTTATTGCCGGCTGGGCAGGCGCGCTCATCCTCTAAGACGGCCCGACGCGGTAGTGCTTTCTGGACTACGGTGGGAGGGGTACATGTTGCCAATGCGCTAGTTGCCAGAAAGGCCTACCACCATGGATATCACCGCATCTGCCCAGTGGAGCGAGCTCGCGAAGGTTTATGAGGAGAAAAAGGACCTCAACCTCCGCGAGCTTTTTGCCGCCGATGCAGACCGCGCCCGCAACTTCACCTTCGACGCCGCCGGGCTGCACGTCGATCTGTCGAAGAACCTTATCGACGGGGACATCGTCAAGCAGCTGGTTGAGGTAGCCAAGGCCGCCGACCTTGAGGCCCGCCGCGATGCCATGTTCGCCGGCGAGCACATCAATAACACCGAGGACCGCGCCGTGCTGCACACCGCACTGCGCATCCCTGCCGAAGATGACTTGAGCGTTGACGGCCAGGACGTCGCCGCCGATGTCCACGAGGTCTTAGGCCGCATGCGCGATTTCGCCACCGCGCTGCGCTCCGGCTCGTGGCTCGGGCATACCGGCCACACCATCAAAAAGGTAGTCAATATCGGCATCGGCGGCTCTGACCTTGGTCCGGCCATGGCGGCCAAGGCGCTGCGTTCCTATGAGGTCGCTGGCATCTCCGCCGAGTTCGTCTCCAACGTGGACCCGGCCGATATGGCCGCCACGCTCGATGGCCTCGATGCAGAATCCACCCTGTTTATCATCGCCTCCAAGACCTTTACCACCCAGGAGACGCTGACCAATGCGCACGCCGCGCGCCGCTGGCTCATCGAGCAATTCGATGGTGACGAGTCCGCCGTGGCCAAGCACTTCGTCGCCGTGTCCACCAATGCGGAGAAGGTAGCCGAGTTCGGCATCGATACCGAGAACATGTTCCCGTTCTGGAACTGGGTCGGCGGCCGCTACTCCGTAGATTGCGCCATCGGCCTATCCCTCATGTGCACCATCGGCCCGATGGACTTCATGCGCTTCCTCGAGGGCTTCCACGCCATGGACGAGCACTTCCGCACCACCCCGCTGGAAGAAAACGTCCCGGCGCTCATGGGCCTCCTCGGCGTGTGGTACACCAACTTCTTCGGCGCCCAGACCCACGCCGTGTTGCCCTACTCCCAGGACCTCGGCCGCTTCCCGGCCTACCTGCAGCAGCTGACCATGGAATCCAACGGCAAGTCCGTGCGCCGCGATGGCACCGCGGTTGCCGCCCCGTCCACCGGGGAAATCTACTGGGGCGAGCCGGGTACCAATGGCCAGCACGCCTTCTTCCAGCTCATGCACCAGGGCACGCGCCTCATCCCGGCGGACTTCATCGGGTTCGCCCGCCCGAAGCAGGACTTCCCCACCGCCGATGGCTCTGGTTCCATGCATGATCTGCTCATGGGCAACTTCTTTGCCCAGACCAAGGTGCTGGCCTTTGGCAAGACCGCAGAAGAAATCGCGGCCGAAGGCGTAGACGAGGCCATCGTGCCGCACAAGGTCATGCCGGGAAACCGCCCGACCACCACCATCCTGGCTGAGGAGCTGACCCCCGCCGTGCTCGGCGCGCTCATCGCCCTCTACGAGCACATCGTGTTCACCCAGGGCATTATCTGGGATATCAACTCCTTTGACCAGTGGGGCGTGGAGCTGGGCAAGCAGCAGGCTAATGACCTAGCTCCGGCCGTCTCCGGCGCTCAGGCCGCCGATTCCGGTGACCAGTCCACCGATGAGCTCATCGGTTGGTACCGCTCCAACCGCTAAAGGCCCACTTTAGCCGCGTTATCCCCTCCCGCACACTAAGCGGGGTGGATAACGCGGCCGCTTTTTGGCCTCTTTCGGCCCCCGCAATGCAAAACAAGCACGTTCTGCCCAAAATCAAGGCGAAATTGGGCGAAACGTGCTTGTTTGTCAGCGGAATGCGGTTTAGAGCTTGACCATCGGCTCCCAGCCGAATGGGATGTGGTCAGAGTCCACAATCTTGCGGCCGAAGGGGAAGCAGGTCACCGGAATCATCTTCAGGTTGGCCAGCGCGGCCGGGATGCCCACGATGGTCACTACCTGTGCCGCCGCGGTGGTGACGTGGCCAATGGCCAGCCATAGGCCGGCGACCACGAACCAGACGATGTTGGAGAAGGTGGACATGGAGCCGCTGCCCTTTACCGGCTGCACCACCGAGCGGCCGAATGGCCACAGGGCGAAATTAGCCATGCGGAACGAGGCCACGCCCGCTGGAATGGTGACGATAAAGATACAGGCGATAATGCCAAAGAGGAAGTAGGCCAAGGCTAGGAGGTACCCGCCGGTGATGAACCAAATGATATTGAGAAGGGTACGCATAGTCCCCACCCTAGCGGGCTACGCCGCGGGGTGAAGCGGCTGGCAGTGCGGGCACCACCAGATGATGCGCTCGAGTTCGCCTTCGTCGCCGCCTTGGTCCACGCCGCCGAGCGCGCCCTTGGTAATGAACGTGCCGCAGCGGCGGCAGCGCTTGCGATTGCGCCCGAAGACATAGGTGGTCTCCCCGGCGCGGCGCACGCCGGTGGTCACGCGCACCGGGGAGGTTCGGTTGGCCCACATGATGCGCCGGGAAATATCGAGGATGCGGGCGGTATCGACCTCGGCTACCGGCGTGGCTGGGTGCACGCCGGCCAAGAAACACGCCTCGGCGCGGTATTCATTACCGATTCCCGCAACGACCTTCTGGTCGAGCAGCGCCGCACCAATGGCACGCTCGGGCCGGGAGTTGAGCCGGCGCAGGGCTTCCTCGCGGTCCCAGTGGGGGTCGAGGATATCCGGACCGAGATGGGCGATGCGCTGGTGGTAGTGGTCGGCGGGGTAGATGTCCACGAAGCCCAACTGGTGGCCGACGACCTCGATATCGCGCGGGGAATTGGCCAGCTGCAGCACGATGCGGGCGGTATGCCCAGGCTTGCGCCAGCGATCGCCTACGTAGTGGATGGCCCAAGTGCCTTCCATCTTGAGGTGGGTGTGCACAATGGTCTGGTCGAATTGCATGAACAGGTGCTTGCCATAGGGCCAGACGCGCTCGCACACCATGCCATCGAGGTGAACGGTGGCGTAGCGCGGCACGCGCACGGAACAGCCGGTGACCTCGCGGCCGGCCATAAACTGCAGTCGATTGGATAGCTGCAGGACGGAATCGCCTTCGGGCATAACACCTCCTGTGGATCTTTAGCGGCGGTACCCGCCGCGCGGGCGGAAACCACCATTATTGCGCGGAGCGGGCGGTGGATCATCAAAGCTGAGTTCTTCGATGGCCTCTGAGGCCCGGCGGCCTGCACGCGGGGTACGGGGAGCGGCGGCGCGAGCAGAGATGCGCACGCCCTTCGGCGTAATCCCGGCGCCGGCTTCGCGCAGGTGGGCCGCCACATCGGTTTTATGGATGGGGCTGCCATTGCACTTTTCGACGACCAACGGGGACAACACTCCCCTTGCCACCATGTCCGTGAGCGCGGAAACCACGCGGGGATAGACCTCGGCGGGGTCGATGCCGTCGGGCAGCGATTCGATAAAGGTGGTGAGGGTTTTGCCGCCGCGGGTGAGGTGGGCGATGGGCAGGCCGTCGATAAGCACCACCAGCGCACCGGCCGAGCGCGTGGGACCGCCGGTGGCCTTGCCGTCGGCGTCGTCGCGCTGCGGCCAGGGCAGGGCCGCGCCGTAGGGGTTGGCCGGGTCGCAGGCGGCGAGGACATAAGTCTCGGGCTCGGTGGCGCCAGAGGGCCAGCCGGTCACGTCCGGGGAATCGGCCAAGCCGCGCAGGCGGTCGATAATGGCGGGCGTGGAAAATTGGGCGGCGCCGAGCCCGTCGATGACGTAGCCGCGCATGGCTTTGCCAGATTCCTCGAAGCCGGAGAGCACCTTATAGGCCAGCGCGAAACCGCCGAGCACGTCCTCGGCCACGACGGAGCCGCGGGTGAGCACGCCGTAGCGGTCGAGCCAGGCCTCGCCATGGGCGACGGACCGGGAGGTGGCATCGGTGGCGGCTGGTACCGCGAGCGACCACCGGCCCATGACATCGGGCGGGGTCTGCGCCGCCGCGGCGTTCTGCGCTTGGGCGAAGGAGGTGCGCCCCATGCGCAGGCGCGAGCGGGTAGGCCGGCGCTTCGAGCGGTGCGCGGTGCGACCTGAGCGCGAGCCACCGGAAGACAACCGGGTACGCAATGGGGCGAAGGAATCGGGGCTTACCAAGCCCATCTCCACTAACCCCCAGAGGGCCTCGCGGGTTTCCTCGGTGGTGCCGGGGGCCTCGGCGGCGATATCGGCAAAGAGGAAGCCACCGCCGCGACCGAGGACATCGAGGATGGCGCGCTGCAGCATGCTGACACCTTCGGCATCGGTTTCCGGGGCGAGTTGGGCGGCATAGTCCGAGGGCAGCAGCATGATCCAGGGGTCGGCCGCACCGGCCTTGCCGGCGCCTAGGATGAGCACCTCGCCATTGGAGGTGAGCTCATCGAGCATGGTGGGCGAATAATCCCCCACGCGGGCGGGTAGGATGAGCGATTCCCACGCGGAGGCGGGCAGGCGCACCCCGGCGAGCTGCTCGATGACGGAAAAGACGCCATCCGCTCCGCGCAGGGCGGGGTGCTTGCCGGCCGGGGCGATGCTATGCCACTCCGGCAAGAAGCGGGCGAAGGTAGCGCCCGAGACCGGCTCGGTGGCAGCCCTAGCTGCGGCGAGCGAGCGCGAGCGAATCGTCTTCAGCACCGCGGCGGCGCAGTACTCCTGCTCCTCCACCCCCTGGCGGTATCGGCCTTCTACTACCCCATCGAGAGCGCCGAGGACGGTGTGCGCGGCGGAGACGGAAATGCCGAATGCCTCGGTGAGATCGCGCAGCACAAACGGACCGCGGGTGCGGGCCCAGCGCGAGACCAGCTGCGGTAAGGCATCGGAAATGGTGGCCACCTGGGCGGGGATGCCGGGAGGAACGGGGATACCCAGGGCGTCGCGAAGCAGGGGTGCGTCCTGGGCCTGGGCTAGGTGCTCGCGCCCGCCAATGCGCACGCGCATGATCCGGGTGCCCAGTTTGTCCAGGGCGGATAGCGGGACGTCGGTGTGCGCTCCCAGCTCGTCTACGGGAATCGGACCGAGCACGCGCAACAGGTCCGCAACCTCCTCGATGGTGCGGGCCCGGCGCGCGGGATCGGTGCGCTGGAGCTGGGAATGGACCTCGGCGATGATCTCCGGATCGAGCAGCTCACGCAGCTCTACCGTGCCCAGCAGCTTGGCTAAAAGCGCTGGGTCGAGGGCTAGGGCGGCCGCGCGCTTTTCCGCCAGCGGGGAATCGCCCTCGTACATGAACGCGCCGGTGTAGTTAAATAGCAGCGAGGAGGCGAAAGGCGAAGGCTGCTCGGTGGTGACCTCCGCGATGCGGATGCGCCGGTGGCCCAGCTCCCGCATGACCTCCGTGAGCGCAGGAACGTCGTAGACGTCCTGGACGCACTCGCGCACCGTCTCCAAGATGATGGGAAAGGACGGGTACTTGCGGGCAACGTCCAAAAGCTGCTCGGCGCGCTGGCGCTGCTGCCACAGCGGCGCGCGCTTGCCGGGATTGCGCCTAGGCAAAAGCAGCGCGCGGGCCGCGCACTCGCGGAAGCGGGAGGCAAAGAGCGCGGAATTGCCCACTTGCTCGGCCACGATATCGGCAATCTCATCGGCATCGAAGGCGAAGATGGATCCATCGGGCTCGGATTCTGCCTCCGGCAAGCGCAGCACGATGCCGTCATCGCCGGCCACCGCCTGCGGGTCCATGCCGGTGCGCTCGCCTACCCGGGCGCCTACCGCAAGTGCCCACGCGGAGTTCACCGGCCGGCCAAGCGGGGTATGCAGCACCACGCGCCAGTCACCCAGCTCATCGCGGAAGCGCTCGAGCACTAGTGTCTTTTCATCCGGGATGACACCAGTGGCCTCGTTCTGTTCCTGCAGATAGGCCACGATATTGGAGCGCGCATTATCATCGGCATCCGCAATGATCTCCGGCGAGGAAAAGACCTCGCGGCGATACTCACCTAGCGCCTTGCCCAACTCATAGGGTCGGCCCGCGCCATCGCCATTCCAAAACGGCAGGCGCCCGGTATGCCCCGGTGCGGGCGTGACCAACACCTGATCGCGAGTGATGTCCTCGATGCGCCAACTGGTAGCGCCCAGGGTGAAAACATCGCCCACTCTGGACTCATAAACCATCTCCTCATCCAGCTCGCCCACCCGGCGCGGAGCACCACCGGAGCCCTCGCCCGAACCGGTATAGAGGAATACGCCAAACATGCCCCTATCCGGAATCGTGCCACCGCTGGTCACGGCCACGCGCTGGGCGCCAGGCCGCGCGGTCATCACTCCCGTCACTCGGTCATAGACCACACGGGGTTTAAGTTCCGCAAAGTCTGTGGACGGATACACACCGCTTACCAGGTCCAGCACGGAGTCATAGACTTCCCGCGCCAGATCGCGGTAGGGCCAGGCCCGGCGGACCATCTCGTACCACTCATCGGCATCGAGCCCGTCCTCGCCGGCCGCGGCCACGGCCGCCACTGTCTGCTGCGCCAGCACGTCCAGCGGGTTGCGCGGGGTATGCATCTCCTCGATGAGGCCGGCGCGCATGCGCGCTACCGTCAGCGTGGACTGCACCAAATCCGCGCGATGTTTGGGATAAAAGGAGCCGTGCGATACCGCGCCCACAAAGTGCCCAGCGCGGCCCACGCGCTGCAGGCCGGAGGCCACCGAGGGCGGCGATTCCACCTGCACCACCAGCTCCACGGCACCCATATCGATGCCCAGCTCCAGCGAGCTCGTGGCCACCACGGCCTTGAGCGTGCCCTCCTTCAGCATGGTCTCGGTCATCGCGCGCTCGTCCTTGGACACCGAGCCGTGGTGGGCACGGGCGATGACGGCTGGGGCCTTGCCGGCGACGTCGACCTGTTTCATCAGCTGGGCTGGGTCGCGCCGAGTCTCAGGCGAGAGCGAATCCGGATCGTGCTCGGCCGCATAGAGCTCGTTGAGCCGGCTGGTCAGCCGCTCGGCTGTGCGGCGGGAGTTGACAAATACCAGCGTGGAGCGATGCGCCATGATTTCCGCATAGAGGTCATCCTCAATAAACGGCCAGATGGACTTGGCCGTGGGCAGCGCGGATTCATCCACGGAAGGAGAGCTGATGCCAATCGCATCATCCACCGTCATCTCCCCAATGGTGGAGCCTTGCTCCGGCGTGGGGAGATCGGACATATCCTCCACCGGCACATGCACGTCCAGCTGCCACTTCTTCTCCGCGGCCGGTGCCACAATTTCCACCGGCCGGTTGCCGCCCAAGAAGTTTGATACCGCAGACAGCGGCCGCACGGTGGCGGAAAGTCCAATGCGCTGGAAGTCTCCTGCCACCTGCTGCAGGCGCTCCAAAGTCAGAGCCAGATGCACGCCGCGCTTGGTGCCAGCCAGGGCATGAATCTCATCGATGATGACGGTATCCACCGTCTTTAAAATCCCCGACGCCTTGGAGGTCAGCATCAAATAGGCTGACTCCGGGGTGGTAATCAAAATATCCGGCGGCTTGCGCACCTGCCGCGCACGCTCCGCGGAAGGCGTATCGCCCGAGCGCACGCCTACCGATATATCCGGCACCTCCAGCCCTAGGTTCTCCGCAGTGCGCGCGATGCCGGTCAGCGGGGCGCGCAGGTTATTTTCCACGTCTACGCCCAGCGCCTTCAGCGGAGAGATATACAGTACCTTCACCCCGGCTGCGGATCCAGCAGTCCCTGACCCCACCGGCAGCGCCAGCTGCCCGTCGCGCTCGACCAAATTATTCAGCGCCCACAAGAACGCGGCGAGCGTCTTACCGGAGCCGGTAGGGGCCACCACAAGGGCGTGCTCACCGCGGGAAATCTTCTCCCAGGCCTGCGCCTGCACGGCGGTAGGAGCAGCAAATACATCCCTAAACCACAGCGCTACTTGGGGCCGGAAGCGGTCGAGGATGTTTTCTGGCATGCCCACACTCTAGTCCGCGTTGTAATGTGGGCACCATGACCGTCGAGATTTCTGATTCCCGCCTGACCAATTCCCTCGCCCAGGGCTGCGGTGAGATCCTTAAGGGTGTGCGCAACGGGGGCCTGCTGCGGGGCCTTTCGCTTGGCGACGCCGGCGATGAAGCCGCCCAAGAATGGATCGCCCGCGTCCTCGAGCAGCACCGTCCCCAGGACGGCATGCTCTCTGAGGAAGCCTCCGATGACCTTGCCCGCTTGAAGAAGGACCGCGTATGGATCGTGGACCCGCTCGACGGCACCAAGGAATTCGCCACCGGCCGCCAGGACTGGGCAGTGCACATTGCCCTCGTAGAAAATGGCACTCCCATCCACGCGGCGGTGGGCCTGCCGGATCTCGGCGTTACCTTTAAGTCCTCGGACGTCCGCGCGGTCACCGGCCCGCTTTCTAAGAAGTTCGTCATCTCCCGCAACCGCCCGCCCAAGGTAGCCGGCTACATCGCGGAGAAGATGGGCTATGAGACTGTGGGCGTCGGCTCCGCGGGCGCGAAGGCCATGCACGTGCTGCTAGGCGATTATGACGGCTATATCCACGCCGGCGGTCAGTACGAGTGGGATCAGGCCGCTCCGGTGGGCGTCGCTCAAGCCTCCGGCCTGCACTGCTGCCGCCTCGATGGCTCCGAAATCCGCTTCAATAATGAAGACACCTTCATCCCAGATATCCTCATCTGCCGCCCCGAGCTCAAGGATGAAATCTTGGAGCATGCCCAGGCCTTTGCCGCGGAGCACGGCGGATTCTAAACTAGTGCGCATGATTGAGACCCCGTATGAGGATCTGCTGAAGAAGGTCCTAGAGACCGGCACCCCCAAAGGCGATCGCACCGGCACCGGCACGCGTTCTATTTTTGGTGCGCAGCTGCGCTATAACTTGGCCGAGTCCTTCCCGCTGCTGACCACCAAGAAGGTCTATTTCCACGCGGTGCTGGGCGAGCTGTTGTGGTTCCTCAAGGGCGAGTCCAATATCAAGTTCCTGCAGGACAACAAGGTCCGCATCTGGAATGAGTGGGCGGATGATAACGGCGAGCTAGGCCCGGTCTACGGCGTGCAATGGCGCTCCTGGCCCACCCCGGACGGCCAGCACATTGACCAGATCCAGCAGGCGCTCGACACCCTCAAGAACAACCCGGATTCCCGCCGCAATCTGGTCTCCGCGTGGAACGTCGCGGAGCTCGACAAGATGGCGTTGATGCCCTGCCACCTGCTCTTCCAGCTCTACGTGGCCGATGGCACCTTGTCCATGCAGGTCTACCAGCGCTCGGCCGATATGTTCTTGGGAGTTCCCTTCAATATCGCCTCCTACGCGGCGCTGACCCACATGTTTGCCCAGCAGGCCGGCCTCAAGGTGGGCGAGCTCATCTGGACCGGCGGCGATTGCCATATCTATAACGACCACGTGGAGCAGGTCAAAGAGCAGCTTTCCCGCGAGCCGCGCCCCTACCCGCAGCTTCACCTCACCAAGGCGAAAGACATGTTCTCCTATGACTTCGCCGATTTTGAGATTGAAGGCTACGATCCCCACCCCACCATCAAGGCGCAGGTGTCCGTTTAATGTTGGGCGCAATCTGGGCGCAGTCTCTGGACGGCATCATTGGCGATGGCGAGCAGATGCCCTGGCACGTGCCGGAGGATCTCAAGCACTTTAAGGACGTGACCATGGGCGCGCCGGTCATCATGGGCCGCAAGACCTGGGAGTCCCTCAACCCCAAGTTCCGCCCGCTTCCCGGCCGCGGGAACTACGTGCTCTCCTCCCGCGTCCCCGGCCAGTGGTCCGCCGGCGCGCAGGTGCTTACCGCAGTGCCCTCGCTTTCCGACGCCTGGGTTATCGGCGGCGGCCAAATCTACACCGCCACCTTGGACCAGGTCGACCGCATTGAGGTCACCCTCATGGGCGTCAATATCGGTAGCACCTACGGCGATAAGTCCATCTACGCCCCCGCCATCCCCGATGAGTTTGGGCTTGCCCACAGCACCGATTGGCTCACCTCTGCCAAAGGCCACCTGGCCCTGCCCGACAAAGAAGCCAGCGATCTTCCTATCAAGTACCGCTTTTTAACCTACGACCGAAAGGATGCAGCCTAATGACTGTACAAACCCCCGAAACCACCGCTGACGTCACCATCTTCTACGCGGACTGGTGCCCCTTCTGCGCCAAGCTCATCAAGAACCTGGACCGCACCGAAACCCCGTACGCGCTTGTCGACGTCGAGGGTGACAACACCGACGACATCAACGCCTGGATCGAATCCGTCAACGACGGCAACCGCATCATCCCCACCGTCCTGTACTCCGACGGCACCCACGAGACCAACCCACCGGCCTCCTCCGTGCGCAATAAGCAGAAGGAATTGGCCGAAAGCTAAGCCACACCCCAGCCATTTCGGGGCACTCCTGCCCCACTGCTATGATTAGCCAAGTTGCACCCGCAACCCCGCCCCAGTAGCTCAGGGGATAGAGCACGGCTCTCCTAAAGCCGGTGTCGGTGGTTCGAATCCACTCTGGGGCACAATGTGAAGTCTCGAGACATCGTTCCTATGGTGTCTCGAGACTTTTCATTTCATGGCGTCCGAATTCTTGCTTGCTGACCTTCGAACACCACGCAACACTTCAAGTGTTACAGCGAATTCGCTTCCATTTGCTCGCGTTTCACGAACCCGATCCAGGAATTGCTCTGATCCGCGTTGACTAAAAGTTTCAGGTATCGACGACCTCAATCCTCAACTAATTGGGTCGATTCGATCAACCGCTTTCCAAAATAGTTCGGGGTCTTTGCTTCCTTTATATCCAGCCTTTGAACCATCAAACCGCCGTAAATTTCCTGGAGAAAACTTTGCTGATTGAGCACTGGAAGAAACAATGATTCGGTCTTTATTTAACTCGGGGCGATCCAACGTCAGGTCCCAATCCTTCACTGATCTCGTCAGGAAAATAAAGGCACCATTCTTGAGCGCACTGTCCAAAAGTTCACGAGAATAAGAGGTACTCGGCAGCCGATTAGCGGCAGACACCAGACCGTTGGGTTTACTTTCCGAGTGGTACGGAAAGTACTCAATAACTGCAAACTTCTTCCGCAAAAGGCGGTAAGCCCGCTCAGGCGAATAATCGTCGTATTGCTCAACAACCTTCTTGACTTTGCGCAATCCAAAATCCTTTAGCTCACGGACCTCCTCACGAGCTTTGCGTGAGCTCAGTACTAAATGAAGTAGTTTGTACTTCGCTCTATTCTCCCCGATGCACTCAAGCTTCCCCTCACTGTCCTCAGCACCGAAGTACCAAGTATGCGGAGAACTATATAGATCTTCCCCATCGTCTCCGAAATTTGGTGTTGGCTCTGCCCAATACATTTCGCGGTTGTGCCCGTGCAGATTGCCTAAGATTCGTTCATGCATAGGCTCAAAAGCCCTATAGTCGCTTGATCGCTTCTTATCAGGTCGATCCTTAGGACTGGCCCCCGGATTCAATTGAAGTGCGACAAGTGCTGCGGTAGTTGGATCACCAATTACTGGTTCAGGCAAAACATCTAACCGCAATTGCCGCTTTGGGTCGGTAATTTTCTTTCGGTAATCATCAATGACCTCTTGGTCTACCTGAGCTACAAACTCTTCGCGACCGTCGGCATTAGTTCTGACTTCTCTGTCTTCTTCTATGGCTTCCCAAGGGTTCTGCATGTTCTAAAAGTAGCTCTCACCTGCTTCTATCTCAACCCTTTTAAACAACACAAGATCCGGCCGTCCAAACTCCTGTTTATGAAGAGATACACAAAACGGCTCTTACGTAATTTGGACAAATCCAAAACTTGGAGCGTGGAAAACCTCCGAGATCGGGAACCTTGAATCCTATGTCATCACCACCCGAGTAGGCCTGTCGATAGAAGAACAAAGGGTTCAGAACTCTAAGATTACAGAGGAAGATACCTAGCCCTAAGCCAGAAAGACCCTGCATAGTGAGCACCGCTGAGCTAAATCAGTCCGTCGTGTGGAACACCGCCGACAAGTACCTGCGCTCCATCGTCGAGCCTGAGGACTACGGCGATTACATCCTGCCGCTAACTGTGCTACGCCGCCTCGAGTGCATCTTGGCTCCCACCAAGGACAAGGTTGTAGAACTGGCCACCAAGCTCAACGCCGAAGGGATGAGCGAGGCCTACCTGGATTGGGAAGTAGAGTCGCAATTTGGCCTGTCTTTTTACAACACCTCACGACTGGATCTCACCCGCATCGCGGAGACCGACGACCACGTGCTCGACTCGCTCATGGACTACGTAGGTGCGTTTTCTCAGTCCGTGCGCGACATTTGGGATGCCTTCGACTTCGGGGTCAAGATGAGCACCCTCGATCAGGCCGGCCGCTTGTGGCCAGTGATTAAGCACTTCTCCACCATCGATATGTCAGTCGAAGCACTGCCGGACGCACAGATGGGCGACCTGTTCGAGCACGTCATGTACCGCGCGTTCAACACGAAGGGCAAGGCCGCGGGCGCCTTCTACACCCCGCGTGACGCGATCCGCCTCATGGTGGACATCCTGTTTGCCTCCGATGACCTTGGCCTGACCTCCCCCGGCGCGTCGCGCACCGTCTACGACCCCACCGCAGGCACGGGCGGCATGCTACTGGTAGCTGAGCACGCGTTGAAAGAGCTTAACCCCAACATTGAAGTCAATCTCGCAGGCCAAGAGCTCATGCCCACCGGCTATGCCATCGGCAAGGCTGACCTGCTCATTCAAGGTGGTGAGCCAGACGCAATCCGCCACGGTGACACCTTGCTCACTGACCTATATGAGGGCGAACAGTTCGAGTACATCCTGTCCAACCCGCCGTTTGGCTCCGACTGGTCGGTGCAGCAGTCCGCAGTCAAGGAGCAGGCCAAGGTACCTGGCTCCCGCTTTAGCCATGGCCTTCCTACCAAGAGCGATGGCCAGATGCTGTTCCTCTCCCACGTGGCTTCCAAGCTCATGCCTGCAGGTAAAAACGGGTCTGGTGGTCGTGGCGCGGTGGTGTCCAACGGCTCGCCGCTGTTTACTGGCAGCCCCGGTTCAGGCCCTGACCAGATCCGCGCATGGCTGCTAGAAAGCGACCTGGTGGACGCAATTATCCAGCTGCCCACCAACATGTTCTACGGCACCGGTATCTCCACCTACGTGTGGATTCTAGATACCAACAAGGAAGACCACCGTAAGGGCTTTGTGCAGCTTATTGACGCCTCCGAGTGCTGGTCTGTCCCAGACAAGGGCCTGGGCGATAAACGCCGCGAGATGCGCGAAGCGGACCGAAACAAGGTCCTGCAAGCCTACAGTGACTTTGCCGATAGTGAGATGTCCAAAGTCCTCACTCCGGACGATTTAGGCTTTCGAGATGTGAAAGTCACTAAGCAGGCTCGCCTAGGAGTTCACGTCACCGACGAAGCAATTGCTGAGGTATTGGAGCACAAGCAAGCCGTGGCAGGTCACGCCAACGTAGTACGCGCAATGGCTCACACTTCCTACAACGACCTGCCGGACGCGCTCAAGGCCGCGGCCAAGGAGCATGGCGTAAAGATGCCCGCCACGCTTATCGACGCCATCTCCAAGGCCATCGCCGTCCCCGACGCAGACGCGGAGCCAGCAGTAGACCGCAAGGGAAACCCGGTTCTTGACCCGTCGTTCACCATGACCGAGCGCGTGCCCCTTACCGAGGACATCGACGAGCACATGCAGCGCGAGGTAATCCCATTCGCGCCCGAGGTCACCTGGGACGTAGACAAAGCCGTCACCGGATATGAGATTCCGTTTAAGCGCGTGTTCTACAAGCCTGAACCCGTGCGCTCACTAGCCGAAATCGACACTGACGTAGCCGAGGTTATGGGCCGACTCATGGAGAAGTTTGGGCAGGTGAGGAAGTAATGACTAAGTCCACACGTGTGCGCTTCCTTGCCGACTTGGTGACCGGATATCCGTTTAGCTCGGATGATTTCAGCAACGAACCACGCGAAAACGATATCCCCCTCGCCAGAATTCGAGACATAAAAAGTTCCGAATTCACCACATTTATCGACCGAAATAAGGTTCCAGATGAAGTTGTCATTCAAAACGGTGACCTCGTTATTGGAATGGACGGCGACTTTAATTCCACAATTTGGGGCAAAGGCCCAGCGGCACTCAACCAAAGAATGTGTTTGCTGCGGTCTTCTGATAGTAAGACCCTCCGATTTATTTCCTACGCCATCCCTGACCAGCTGCAAATAATCAATGAATTTACCTATTCGACGACCGTCAAGCATCTCTCTTCTGAGCAAATTTTAGGACTTCCACTTCCCGACCTAGATCTACAGCAGCGCCATGCCATCGCTGACTTCCTCGACCGCGAAACCGCCGAGATTGACGGAATGCGCGCCGATTTGGACGCGATGGAGCGGCTGCTGACGGAGCGACGGGCAGCAATTATTTCAGAGGCAGTGAACGTCCAATACGGCCAAGTTCTGCCAGGTGAGGAAGAAAAGGGGATCCACAAGTGGATAGGTTCAGTTCCTAATGAGTGGCCGACTGCGGCGCTTTGGATTCTGGGACAAAGAACTAACGATAAGAACGACGGTTTAAAAGAGAAAAACCTGCTGTCTTTGTCCCATGGAAGCGTCATTAGAAAGGACATCAAAGACAAAACCGGCCTTACACCTGCATCGTATGAGACTTATCAAATAGTGGAACCGGGTGACATTATCTTCCGATTCACTGACCTCCAGAACGATCATCGCTCACTCCGTTCAGCATTGGTGACAGAACGAGGAATAATGACTTCTGCTTACATCAACTTTCGGCCGGATACTTCAAAAGTACATCCCGATTTCCTGGCGTATTTCATGCGTGCGATGGATCAGGCAAAGATCTTTTATGAAATGGGCACGGGAGTTCGTCAGACTTTGAATTATGAAGAGTTTTCTCGGCTTGAAGTTCCAGTTCCGCCACTTCTCACCCAGCTCGCCATGGCTGACCTCCTAGACCGGGAGACCGCTGAGATTGACTCAATGTTATCGGACATCACGAAGTTGCGGGACTTGCTTGCTGAGCGTCGCGCAGCTCTGATTTCTGCGGTGGTGACTGGCCAGATTGATATTCCCGTCTCCTCTACTGACAAGGACGAAGTTCATGCCTAAACGTGACATTATGCGCGAAGAGCGCCTGGAAGAAACTATCTGCGAGTCGCTGAAAGCCAGCGGCTGGATCTATGAGCCAGGGATGAAGGACACCGGCTGGAACGAACGTCTTGGCCTGTTTCCGGCTGATGTGCTCCACTGGCTGGAAACCCAGTACCCCGAGGACTACGCCAAGGCCGTGCCGCAGGACGCGACCGAAGCAACACGGGAGAACGCGAAGAATTTGCTGCTGGAATATGTAGCCAAGCGGCTAGAGTCCACAACCCGTAAGGACGCACAGACCGGGCGTATCCGCGGCGGTTTGTTGGGAACGCTGCGCGAAGGCTTTAAGTACGCGCAGACTAACGCGCGCTCGGCAACCTTTGGCCCCATGGTGGCATTCCCACCGGCCAACCTATTGAGTGTGACTGCAGCCAAGCGTGCGGAAGAGAACCGCCTACGCATTATCCGCCAGGTGCATTTCGATGCCGATAGCAATGAGACGCTGGATCTCGTTGCCACGGTTAACGGCATTCCAGTCGCCACGTTTGAGCTAAAGACGGACAACACCCAATCCGTGACGCAGGCAATGAAGCAGTATCGCGAGGATCGTGTGCCCTCGAAGAACCGCCGGGTACTGCTGCCAGGCCGCGCGCTTGTGCATTTCGCGGTCTCGAATGACGAGGTCTACATGACCACGGTGCTCAAAGGCGAGGAAACTGGGTTCCTGCCGTTTAACCAAGGACATGACGGAGCAGGTGGTAACCCGCCAATCGCAGGCAAGTCCGCGACTTCCTACCTATGGGAGCAGGTATTGCAACCTCGGCTCCTTCTACGCATCTTGAGCGACTTCGCAGTGTGGGAGCCGGACTCTAAGTCCAAGCGTGGAACGCAAGGCAAACTTATTTTCCCGCGCTTCCACCAGCTGCGTGCGGTGGAGCGGGTGACCACCGACGTCGCCAAGCGCGGCGCAGGCGGTCGCTACCTCATCGAGCACTCCGCTGGCTCCGGCAAGACCAAGACGATTGCATGGCTGGCCCATCGCTTGATTAGGCAGGTAGCCGAAGACGGAACTAAGACTTTTGATTCCGTCATCGTCGTTACTGACCGCACTGCACTAGATACCAATATCCGCCAAGACATGCAGGCGCTCGCGGCTTCACGCGGCCTAGTGGTCTCCGTGGGTGAAAACTCCGGCTCGAAGTCACCACAGCTACAGCAGGCATTGGTTGAGGGCGGCCACATCATTACCTGTACGTTGCAGACATTCCCGTATGTACTCTCGCTCCTTGATAATGACCCGGATATTCAAGGACGCAATTGGTGTGTGATTGCAGATGAAGCTCACTCCTCACAAACCGGCTCCTCCGCCTCAGCGCTGCGTGAACTGCTGGCCGAGGTCGATGCGGATGAGACCGAGGAATACACCGCCGATGACTTGCTAGAGCTGCGCCAGGAAGCAGTTGCTAATGCTTCCAATATGACGTTCGTGGCGTTTACTGCCACCCCTAAGGGAAAGACCCTGCGCCTGTTTGGCTCACAGACCCCGGACGGTCACTACGTCGCCTTCGACACGTATCCCATGGGCCAGGCTATTGCCGAGAACTTCATCATGGACGTGCTCACCAACTACTCCACCTACACCATGTGGGCGGAGGTCCGCGATGAATTAGGCCGGACCGAGGAGGTGGACCAGTCTGCCGCAGTCACGGACATGGTGCGCTTTGTCCGCCTGCATCCGACCTCCATTGCCCAAAAGGTTGAGGTGGTTGTAGAGCACTTCCGCCGCAACGTTGCCCACCACCTTGATGGCCAGGCCCGTGCCATGGTGGTGACCTCCTCGCGCAAGGCAGCAGTGCACTGGTCCCACGAGATGAACCGCTACATCACCGCGAAAGGCTACGGGTTCCATTCGCTGGTGGCGTTCTCCGATTCCGTAAGCATGGAAGACGAGCCGGAACCAGTGACCGAGGTAAGCCTCAACGGCGAATCCGACGTGGAACGCGCGTTTAAAGACGATAACCTGTCTTACCGCGTGCTCATTGTGGCGAATAAGTTTCAAACCGGCTTCAACGAGCCTCGTCTGTGCGCGATGTACGTGGACAAGCACCTCTCTGGTGTGGCAACGGTGCAAACCCTGTCACGACTGAACCGAATCTATCCGAAGAAGCCCGCGCCGATGGTGGTCGATTTCGTCAACGATCCCGAGCTCATTGAGGCTGACTTCAAGCGCTACTACCAAGGTGCATCGATCGATACCGACATTGACCCGAACTCGCTGCACACGCTAGCCGACGAACTCGATACCGCCGGTTATTACGATCCCGACGAAATGAACAAAGTCGCCGAAGCCTATATGGCCGGCGAAGATTCGGAAAAACTCCGCGGTGCCGCTGACGCCATCCTTAGCCGCTGGCGCGCCGACCGCAAGTCAACCGACAAGGATTCCGTCGAACACGCGAAGGACTTCAAGGCTCACGTACTGAAGT
Organism: Corynebacterium sp. UMB0012; assembly: GCF_030216265.1. Lineage (NCBI taxonomy): Bacteria > Bacillati > Actinomycetota > Actinomycetes > Mycobacteriales > Corynebacteriaceae > Corynebacterium > Corynebacterium sp. UMB0012. Next base: position 22,098 of record NZ_JASOKQ010000005.1, on the reverse strand, counting down.
ATCGGCACGCCTATGAGTTCCTATCGCAGATCATTGCTTACGCAGATGCCGATGTATCTCGCCGCGCCATGTTGTGTAGCGTTCTGGAGCCGAATCTGCATGTTACAGAGAACGTCGAGGACGAAGATTTCCTAACTGGCGTCACGTTGGCTGGCGTTGCCATTGCCCAAGGCGAAGTCGAAGAAGATCACCGCGTTTCCGATACCGAACCAGAACCGCTCAAGGTACCGGAGTTCACGGTCCGACTCGGCGAGCCCCAAACTCCGTTGCGCAGTGCCTTCGATGAAGCTGTTGAGAAGGTCAATGACCTGTTCTCACTCGCCGGAGTCGACGTCGATAGCAGCGAAACCGGACAGATGATTGTCGCCGCATGGGGAACCCTCTCCAAGCAGCCGGTTGCGGTAAAGCTCGGCAAGGAAAACACCAAGGAGCAGCTAAAGCGCTCCAAGAAGTTCAAGACCGAAGCCACGCGCGCGATCTTTAGCGGCATTGAACAACGCAAGCAGCGCGATGCTCTGGTATCTAGCGACCGCAACGTCCTCGAGAGCCTGGTCGAGGCCTTGGCTAATATCATGGCGTCGGCGAACGAAACAGGGCAGCTGGAAGAAGACTAATAGAAGGGGTAGCCCGGCGGAAGTATCTAATCGTGAGCTTTCCGCTGGTCCGGTGACCTTTCGAGTTTCAGAGCTTGTCTATTGATTCACCCCTACGAAAAGGTCGATGTTGCTTGAGGCTCCGTCCATTTAAGCGATTCGCGCTCTACAGCATCGCCCTGACTCACAGCATGGTCTACCTGCAGCGCACCGACAAATCCCAAAGCTAGGAATGCGGTGATAGCAAGAAGGGAGTAGCCATCGGCGTCAGTATGATTGCTGGCAGTGCTACACCAACAATAGTGCCGTCCAAGACGATAACGCCGAGGCCGACGGAGAGAACCGCGAGATCTATCCAGTCTCGCCGAGTAGGCGCTGCAGCCTTTTCAGCGTCAGCCTCGGTCATCGTTAGTCACTTGCTACAGCTTGAGACTTTGCTTCTTGGGTCTCGCTAATGGCATTGCCAAGCGCTGCAATGAATGCGATTAGGCCCACCGTGATGAGGATGTGTCCAAGACCAGCGATACCAGAAATCATTGCAGAGGACTCCTCCCCTAGTACGGTCAGACACCCGTGCCAGATCATGACGCCAACAGTGATGACCACGCCGACGTTATAGAGCCAGAAGAACGCATTGAACTGACCGCGGCTGCGCGAAAGGCCAAAGACCTTCTCCAATACCAAGAAGATAAGACTCATCATGAAACCGAGCGCTAGCAGGTGAGTATGCGCCACACTTAGCTGAGTGAACTCACCCGAGGGGAAATCATTAGCCCGCGTGAATTCTCGATAAAACACGCCAGCGCCCAAGCCCAACACGAGGTAGAAAATAGATGCCCAATACAAAGCTTTCAAGGTCATTCTCCTTCCCAACCGCTGCCACGGCTGGATTAGCGATGGATCAAATACTCTAAGGACTCATCTTTCTACATTCGTCCCCATTTTGAATCACGGGGCTGGTTGAAGCTGCAATCAACCAGTCGGTTGACTGTTTGGCCTATTAGATAAAGAGGGCGCCGACCCTCGTTAGGGATTTCATCAATAACCACCGCATCCTCCAAACACCCGCTCAAGGAGCCTAAAAATTTACTGCACGTTTACATCGATCCCAAGTTTTCTTAACTTCAGTGCAGTTAGATTGATGTTCCTGATCACTACTCTCTCTGGAGGAACTCCCACGATGAAGTCGAAGCACACTTCTCTCTCTGCCATAGCCCTTGCTTCAACCGTCCTTCTTACTTCGTGCGGCGAGCCTGCGTCCGACCAGGAAGATTCACACGCGACCAGCGATTCAACCTCCATAACCGTCTATACCTCCGAACCAGAAGAAAAGGTCGATGAGATCAATGCGGCCTTCAATGAGGAATACCCCGATATCGAGGTCAATGTATACCGCGCTGGTACCGGTGATTTGAACGCCCGCATCTCTTCAGAGAAGCAATCTGGCGACATTGAAGCGGATGTTTTCTGGGCGGCCGATGCACCTACCTTTGAAAATTACGCCGAGGATGGTGACCTCATCGAGCTTGCCGATGTCGATTCCGATGACATCATCGACGAAGCCAAGGACGACGAGAATTTTTATGTTGGCACGCGCATTATTCCTACGGTAATTGCTTATAACACCGACGAAATCGCAGAAGGCGATGCCCCGACCTCGTGGGCGGATCTCACCGATCCGAAGTACAAGGACAAACTCGTCTTGCCTAACCCAGCAGTCTCCGGTGCAGCGGCATTCAACGCCTCTGCGTGGAAGAATAATTCAGACCTCGGAGAAGCGTGGATCGAAGATCTGGGCAAGAATTCCCCGATGATCGCAGAGTCCAATGGCCCTACCTCCCAAGAGATCGCCTCCGGTTCCAAGCCCGTGGGCGTGGTTGTCGATTACCTAATCCGCGACCTCGCGGATAAGGGGTCCCCAGTTGCCCTCGCCTACCCCACCGAAGGATCACCGTATATTTCTGAGCCCGCGGGCGTATTCAAAGACTCCAAGGCACAAGAAGCAGCACAGAAATACATCAACTTCCTGCTTTCAAAGAAGGCACAAGAAATCGCCGTCGAGCAGTCGTACCTCCCAGTGCGTGAGGACGTGGGAACCCCAGCGGACACCCCTGAACTCACAGACATTGAGCTCATGGACCAGGACTTGGGGAAAATCACCCAGGATAAAGACGCCGCCGTCGAGGTATTCCAAAAGGCAGTGTCTTCCTAGTTCTTGGTGACCCACTTGTTGAAAAATCCCTCCGTATCCGCCCTACGCGTTGGCATCTGGCTGATTGCCATTGGCCTGTTCATCGCGCCTTTGGCCCTTGTTGTTTCCCTTGCACTGGGCGGAAACCAAATTCCCATCCTGCTAGAGCAAGGGCTCGGCATCGCTACATGGAATTCGCTATTTACCACGGTGCTGTCGGCTCTCGCTGCCGTCATCATCGGCACCGTTATTGCCATCGCGCTAGACCGCACAGATATCTACGGCTCTTCACTACTGCGCCTATTCCTGCTTTCGCCTCTCTTGGTTCCGCCATTTATCGGAGCGATCGCCTGGATTCAACTCTTCGGCCCGAATCAGGGCCTGAATAGGCTTTTTGAGTTCGAAATATGGAATATCTACGGCGCAGACGGGGTCATTGCGCTGATGACTATCCATTCTTTTCCCACTGCATACGTCATCATTTCTTCAAGCTTGCGCTCCATCTCCCCCGATTTTGAGCTAGCCGCCCGAGTATCTGGCGCTTCCGTGATGACAGTTCTGCGCACGGTCACCCTTCCACTCTTGCGCCCCGCGCTATTATCCGCGTTCACTCTCACAGCAATTGCTAATCTGGCTGATTTCGGCATTCCCGCTATTATCGGCTCGCCGGCTCGGTTCGAAACGCTCGCGACGATGATTTACCGGTTCATTGATTCCGGCACCGTATCCAACCCCCTACAAGTGGTCTCGACCATCGGCGTTGTCCTCTTATTTTTGGGAATCGGCGCAGTCATCATGGACTATCTCACCTCCCTGAAAAACTCGTCTTCTACACATGACTCCGGAAGTCCGGCACGCTTTGCACTGCATTCGGCGCGCTGGCCGGTCACGATCATCATGTGGGTGTGTGGGCTCGCCATTTCCATTGGCCCAATTCTTGGTTTGGCCTACCGTGCATTGCTGCCAGCTCCTGGGGTCCCATTTACCTTAGAAACCATCTCGCTGGCGAACTTTAGCAGCGCTTTATCCAACCCGCGCGTCATCGACGGACTCGGTAATTCCGCATTTCTGTCCTTAACCGCCGCGCTAATCTGCGGGATTCTTGGTTGGGTCATCGGAATCCTAGTGACCCGGATTCAGGCGCGAGGAAATACGCTTTTAACCCTTTCTGCGCTGCTACCGAGCGCGCTGCCTGGGCTCATCATCGGTGTCGCCTGGCTGATTGCCGGGCGCTATACCGGACTGTATAACACCATTTGGATAATCCTTATCGCTTATGTCTGTGCTTTTACCGCACTCGTTGTCCAGGCCGTGCGCGCCCCGCTATTAAGCACCCCGGTCACCGTGGAAGAAGCAGCGCGCATTTCTGGCGCCACGCCGCTTAAGGCGCTATTTACTACCACCGGCGCGATGACCATTCCAGCGGCGATATCCGGTGCGGTGCTCGTAGCGGTGACCGCGATTCGAGAACTTACTATTTCCGTACTCCTCGTCGCACCCGGAACCACAACATTGGGTGTCCAAGTCTTCAACCTGCAACAGGCAGGAAACTATAACCAGGCATCGGCACTCGCCCTGCTCTTTGCGCTGCTCGGCATCATTGCCGTCGCACTGACTATCCGTGCTCCTAAGGTAAGGACTTAATAATGGCGAAAATTGCAGCTTCCCACCTCACGGTCACTTTTCCGGACGGAACCACCGGCCTGCGCGATATCAACCTTTCCATCGAATCTGGGGAACTCATTGCTCTCGTAGGCCCCTCAGGATCCGGTAAGACCACGCTCTTGCGCACCATCGCTGGTTTTATTTCCCCTTCGTCAGGTGAGCTTTACATAGATGGCCGGCAGATGACTGCTATTCCTCCCGAGAAACGCGGCATCGGCATGGTTTTCCAACAGCACGCGATCTGGCCGCACATGTCTGTTAAGGACAATGTTGGCTACCCGTTGCGCCAGGCGAAAGTAGCAAAGCCCGAGCGCGAAGAGCGCATTTCTGAGACTCTAGCTCTAGTGGGCCTGCCAGGATTCGAGGACCGTAATCCGGACAGCCTTTCTGGCGGGCAGCGCCAGCGCGTTGCCCTAGCCCGGGCGATCGTCGCTAATCCCAAGGTTTTGTTACTAGATGAAGCTCTTTCAGCCCTCGATGAACCATTGCGCGATAATTTGCGCCGCGAGCTGGTAGCCCTGACACAAAAGCAACGCCTAACCACGGTGCACGTCACCCACGATCGCGCCGAGGCGCTGGCAATCGCAGATAGAGTCGTGGTTCTAGACGGCGGCGAAATCCAACAAATTGCTACCCCACAACAGCTGCTGGAAAATCCCGCAAGCCCGCTGGTCGCGGAATTTATTGCGGATGCCACGATTGTCCAGGCCGTTATTTCAGGAGACCGTGTCGAGTGCCCCGCCCTTGGCATTTCTTGGCCACTGAGTAAAGTCTCCGTGCGGGGCGAAGGCACTAAGGCCGCCATCTTGCCGCACCACGCAACAATTGTGGAGGAAAACCATCCAGGCGCCACGGTTCCAGCGGTAGTTGACTCCGCCATTTTCGAAGCCGGGCACTACTCCGTTACCGCCTCCCATGGATCGGGAGCCAGATTCCGCACCACCTCGGACGAAAAGCCTTCGATCGGACAATCGGTGCGCATCCGCTTCGCACCGCCCTTGGTTTTTTAGATCACCATCCCGCAGGAACTATGACCAGCTCAGAGATTGCACGGTGCCATCATTTTCTACAGCGGTTGCACCCACCGTCTCAAACATAAAGTTTTACGCCAATGCCGACCACAGCCGACACGGACCGCTGGTTTTAGCAACCATCATTATCACCATGCTCTCGGACGGCAGTGTCGTATAAAGTCTAAACCCGCTTGAACTCTAAGCCATAAGTGAGAACACTAAGCAATCTTCCATTGACCTTAACGGCCTGGAAATATCGGTATACCGCGCCATCAAGCCTGATGACGCCAGCATCTCGCTCGTCCGCCGGGAAGGCTAGTTATCGCTGGAGGAGCACCTCCTGGCGGCCGTTGCAGGGTGTTCCGCGGTGGACGTGGACATCGTGACGTCCCGGCGCGCGGAGCCGGAATCTTTTGAAGTACATGTAGAGGGTGATCGTGTAAGCGAAGATGGAGCATCGCGTCTGTCGGAGGTGCGCGTGGGATTCGATCTATCGTTCCCGGATACGCCGGAGGGCAACCAAGCGCGCAAGCTGGGGGACAACCTGATTCGCATCTCCCACGAGAAGGACTGCACGGTATCGCGCACGGTTGAGAACCCCACGCGGGTGAAGTTCAGCAACGACTCGAAATGGCTACCCTGCGTATTTGCGCGACATGCGGTTTCGCTGCGGGGATAGCTTCGAACCCCTGCTATGGTGCAATTGTTAACTACTGTGACAAATGTGATTACTGCAGGAGCTCAACATGTCACCATCTTTCTCCCGTCGCGGCCTTTTTAAGGCTGGCGCTCTCGCCCTGACCGCAGGTGCTATCGGCGCTGCCGCTCCGAATGCGGCGGCGCTCGGACCGGTGCGCGGCACCATCATTGATTTCTCCGCCGGCGTACCTTCCCCGCAGGCAATTAAGAATGCCGGCCACATGGGTGCGATTCGCTACGTCTCCGATAAGCGCCCCGGCGCCGCGTGGATGACCGGTAAGCCCGTGACCCTCAAGGAGACTAGGGCCAATGCGGCTGCGGGTCTGCCAACTGCGTCGGTGTACCAATTCGGCCGCGCAGAAACCGCCGATTGGAAGCAGGGCGCGGCAGGTGCCGCAGTTCACACACCGAAGGCGATTGCGCTGCACAAGAAGGCAGGCGGCCCCACCAACCGCCCGATCTACATCGCGATCGACGATAACCCCACCCGCGAGCAATACACCCGCCAAATCCGCCCCTACCTGCAGGCGTTTTCCAAGACCCTGGAGCTGGCCGGCTACCAGACGGGCATCTACGGCAACTACAACACTATTGAGTGGGCGATCCAGGATGGCATCGGCAAGTACTTCTGGATGCATGACTGGGGGTCCAACGGCAAGATTCACCCGCGCACCACTATCCACCAGCTGCCGCACGGCAAGCAGCAGACGATTGGCGGCGTCATCGTCGACGTCAATGAGGTCTATGCCGATGACTGGGGCCAGTGGACGCCAGGCAAGTCCGCGGCTCCTGCACCGGCAAAGAAGCCGACCACCAAGAAGCCACAGCCAAAGCCGCAGCCGCAGACCAAGGCCCCGAGCAATGGCTCGTCCGACCTAGTCAATCAGCTGAGCTCACAGCTGCAGAGCAAGCACCCGGAGCTACCGGAGCTGCCGCAGGTCACCGCCAATGGCGTGACCTTTAATGGCAAGACGTTGAGCAACGATCAGATTCGCCAGCTAGCGAAGATCGTCGCAGAGACGGTTGCTAAGGCGCGGTAGTACTACTTCTTAGAGGGCTCGGAGGTTTTCTCCGAGCCCTTCTTTTTATCTGGGGACTTCTTTTTGGACGTGGTGGATTCGCTAGTCGGCTCCTTGGACGTGGACTTATCCTTCTTGTCCTTGCCGGATTTCTCGTCCTTGTCCTTCTTACTGGAGGAAGTAGTAGAGGTCTCCGAGGCGGAAGTCTCGATCGGTGGGACGTCCTCGCCGTCTTTGTACTTGAGGAAGCGCTCGGTGGCCTTGCCCAGATTCTTGCCGGTCACCTCGTCCTTGACGTAGTCGGTGAGGTCATCGGATGAGCCGGTAATGGAGGCGGCGGCGACGAAGTTCTCGCCAAAGGAGACCGAGGAGTTAATGGACTTGTCATTGGACCAGCCCCACTTGCTGCCCACCACGTTGGAGAGCTTGGCGGTGCCGTAATCCTGGCGGTAGCCATCCTCCGAGATGGGATCAGCATGCGCCATGGCTACCAGCACTGGGTGAGTTTCATCGCGCTCAATGAGCTGCGAGATGAAGCTGGCGACGTCATACGTGGAGGTTTGCGAGTAGCCCCATTGCTCGCCCGCCTTGGTGGATTCGAGATTGAATTCATCGGCAATCGTGTCGATGGAATCCGGGTACTTATCAAAGAGGTCTTCGGCGGACTTATCAGAGGAGCTAGCAATCATGTCCAGCGCCTCATATTTGTCCTCGTACTCGCCCTTTTCCATTACGTAGGTGGCGATATAGAGCTTAATGAGGCTGAGCGCCGGGCGAGCCTCGTGCTCTGAGGCAGAGCCCATGTGCATGCCATCGTGTAGGCGGATGTAGGTAACCGAGCGCCCCTCATCACCTTCTAGAAACTCATTGATTTCTGGTGGGACGTCGCGGTTGGTGTCTGGTGCGGCCGAGGGGGCGTCGGCAAGCGCGTCGCTTTCGCGCTCGCTATTGCTGCACGCGGTGGTGGTCAAGGCGAGCATGCATACGGCCAAAGCGGCACCAGCCTTAACTGATGCCGCCTTGCGGGTCACGGACGTTCTAAGCACGTCCAACCACATTACCGGGTGTGTGCACTTTTCAAGCAATTAATGCTGCACGGGTGCCTCCACGCCCACGCCAGTAAGCGAGCGAACCTCCATCTCTGCGGAAAGCTCCTCAAAGTTGTCCGGCTGGGTCATAATGGAGACCAACCAGCCGACAAAGAAGGACAGCGGAATGGAGACCAAGCCCGGCGAGGAAAGCGGGAAGATGGCCCAGTCCGCACCTGGGAACATGGAGCTCTCAGAACCGGAGACTGCCGGGGAGAAGAAGATGAGCACCAGGCAGGACACCACGCCGGTGTACATGGAGGCCACCGCGCCCGCGGTGTTGAAGCGGCGCCAGTACAGGGAGTACAGGATGGTCGGCAGGTTGGCGGAGGCCGCCACCGCAAACGCCAGGGAGACCAGGAAGGCCACGTTCTGGGTCATGGCCAGGATGCCCAAGATGATGGAGACGATGCCGAGAACCACCACGGTGGCCTGGGAGACGCGGACCTGCTCGGCCTCGGTAGACTCGCCGTTGCGGATAACCGCGTGGTAGATATCGTGCGCAATGGACGCAGAGGCGGTAATGGCCAGGCCAGCCACCACGGCGAGCACGGTGGCGAAGGCCACGGCGGAAATAATCGCCATGAAGATGGAGCCGCCGATCTCCATTGCGAGTAGCGGTGCCGCAGCATTGGCCCCGCCCGGCGCGGCGAGGATGCGGTCCGGCCCGACCAGTGCAGCTGCGCCGTAGCCCAGGACCAGGGTCATGAGGTAGAAAGCACCAATAATAACGATCGCCCAGGTAACGGAGCGGCGCGCCTCAGTAGCGGTAGGCACGGTGTAAAAGCGCATCAGCACGTGCGGCAGGCCACCCACGCCGAGCACCAGGGAAATGCCCAGGGAGATAAAGTCCAGCTTGGTGGCAGTGGTGGCGCCGTACTTCAGGCCCGGGGCCATGATGTCCTTGGCCTCGTAGCCCTTCTCTTTAATCTGCTCAGAGGCGGCGTGCATGTCGATGGCGTTATTAAACAGGGTGCTAAAGCCGCCGCGCAGGGCAATGAAGACCAAGAAACACATGATGACCACGCCGGCGACCAGAAGCACGGCCTTAATCATCTGCACGTAGGTGGTGCCCTTCATGCCGCCGACCAGGACGTAGACAATCATGAGCACGCCCACAATGCCCACGACGAGAGCCTGCCACTTGAAGTCGTGGATATCCAGCAGCACGGCCACCAGCGAGCCGGCGCCGGCCATCTGCGCGATGAGGTAGAAAAGCGTGACAAAAAGGGTGGCGATGGACGCCGCCACGCGCACGGGCTTCTGCTTCAGGCGGAAGGATAGGACGTCCGCCATGGTAAAGCGGCCGACGTTACGCATGGGCTCGGCGACGAGCATGAGTGCTACCAGCCAGGCGACGAAGAAGCCCACCGAGTACAAGAAGCCGTCGTAGCCGTTGAGCGCCACCGCGCCGACGATACCTAGGAAGGATGCGGCGGAGAGGTAGTCACCGGAGATCGCCAGGCCGTTCTGGCGTCCGGAGAAGCTGCCGCCACCGGTGTAGAAGTCCGAGGCTTCCTTGGTGGTTTTGCCGGCGCGCAGCACCACCGCCATGGTGACGATGAGGAAGATGGCGAAGATGGAAATATTCAGGATGGGGTTGCCGGCGGAAGACTCGGCGGCAAGGGTGGTGGTAGTCATTAGATGCCCTCCAGTTCTTCACGGATGGCGGCCGACTTCGGCTCGATATTCTTATTGGCGTACTTCACGTAAATCCACGTGATGATGAAGGTGGTGAGGAACTGGGCAAGGCCGAAGACTAGGCCGATGTTCCAGCCGCCGCCGAGCTCGGTTGCCATGAAGTCAGGGGCGAACACGGCGGCAAGAACGTAGACCACGTACCACACGAAGAAGGCCACGGTCATAGGGAAGGTAAAACTCCGGTAGGTGCGGCGCAGCTCGCCGAATTTGGCGGAGTCGCGCATCGCGATGAACTCGCTACCGGTGGGTTCGCGGCGCGAGACAGGAGTTGCAGCTACGTCACTCATAGAGCATCGTCTCCTTGGGTGAGAGGAACTTAGGTCACACGAGATAGTGTGTCACTGCTCACTATCAGCGTTGTCCTGTAAGTTACAGAACATTTTCTGCAAGGTTGTAAACTCTGCCAAGAAAACCTTCCACTCCCCCACCCTTTCAACCCCATAGGCTTCACTGAACTGGAATAACATCTTTAGCAAACTACCCCCGCGGGAAGAATTTTCTACCCCCTGTAAAGATTGTTAACAGCCGCTTGGCAAAAGAAAAAGCCCCCATGAGGGGGCTTCATCTGCGGTTGACGTTACTCTTCGTTGCCTGGGAATTCGCGTGGGTCATTGAACATGCGGCCAAAGCCCTCCTGGCCCTCCAGGGCGTCAATGGCGGATACTTCCTCCGCCGTGAGCTCCAGCTCGGTGGCGGCCAAGTTTTCCTTCAAGCGCTCGGTGCGCGCGGACTTCGGAATGACGGAGATGTCCTTGGACATGAGGTACGACAGTACTACCTGTCCCTCGGTGGACTCGTGGTCAGCAGCAGCCTGCTCGATTGCGGGGTTGTTGAGCACAACGCCACGTGCCAGCGGGGCCCATGCCTCGGTGACGATGTCATTATCGTGATGGAAGGCGCGCAGGCTGGACTGGGTAAAGCCCGGGTGGATCTCCACCTGGTTGAGCACCGGAGAAATGCCGGTGGTGGAAATGAGGTCCTTGAGCACGTCTTCGTAGAAATTGGCCACACCGATGGACGCAATCTGACCCATACCCTGCAGGCGGGCGATAGCCTCAAAGGTCTCGTTGTACAGGCCACCCTGCGGCCACGGCCAGTGAATGAGGTACAGGTCGAGGTAGTCCAGCTGCAGATCCTTTAGCGACTGCTGGAATGCTTCTTCCACCTTGTGCTCACCCTGGTGGGAGTGCCACACCTTGGAGGTAATAAAGAGCTCATCGCGAGTGACATCGCCGGCATCCATAGCCTGCTTCAGGGCGGTGCCTACCGCCTCTTCGTTCTTGTAGAGCGTGGCGGTATCGAAGTGGCGGTAGCCCAAATCGATGGCCTCGCGGATGACGCGGATGCACTCCTCGTCATATAGCTTGTACGTACCCAAGCCCAGCTGGGGCATTTCGCGGTCATCATTGAAAGTTACGGTTGGCACAGTCATGCCCTCCATTGTGCCGCAGTTTTTTCAGCCGCGCCGAAAACGACGACACCCCAGGGCGAACCCTGGGGCTGAGCGCTTTTAGTCGGCGCGGATGAGGTCAATAATAAAGACCAAAGTGCGGCCGGACAGCGGGTGCGCACCACCTGCGGGACCGTAGGCCTTTTCCGGCGGAATGATGAGCTTGCGGCGACCGCCCACCTTCATTCCCGGAATGCCCTCTTGCCAGCCGGCGATGAGACCGGTCAGCGGGAACTCGATGGACTGGCCACGGTCCCACGAGGAATCGAATTCTTGGTTGGTCTCGTATTCAGCGCCGACGTAGTGGACTTCCACTACGGCACCAGGCTGCGCCTCAGCACCGTCGCCGACGACGATGTCTTCTACAACAAGGTCGGTCGGCGCTGGGCCAGACTGGGCTTCAATAACAGGCTTATCCATGGGGATTATTCTCCTTGGGAAATCTAGTTTGTTCGTGCGGTCGCATTAAAAACCGAACCGAGCTGCACCTATTATAGGTGCTACCACCCGATTCGGCTTAATTAGGCAGACCGCGGAGCGCTTTAACGCTCGCTACGCGGGGTGACCTTACGCAGGGACTCGCCGGTGTAAATCTGGCGCGGACGGTTGATCTTGGTGTTGATCTCCAGCTGCTCGCGGTACTGTGCAATCCAGCCTGGCAGGCGGCCGATAGCGAAGAGGACGGTAAAGAAGTCCGTCGGGAAGCCCATGGCGCGGTAGATCAGGCCGGTGTAGAAGTCCACGTTCGGGTAGAGCTTGCGGGAGACGAAGTAGTCGTCATTCAGCGCAATATCTTCCAGCTTCATGGCCAGATCCAGCATTGGGTCGCCGCCCAGGTGCTCGATGATCTCGTGGGCGGTGTCCTTGACGATGGCCGCGCGTGGGTCGTAGTTCTTGTACACGCGGTGGCCAAAGCCCATGAGGCGAACGCCCTTTTCCTTGTTCTTCACGCGGTTCATGAAGTCGGTAGCGTCACCATCGTGGTTGTTCTGGATATCTTCCAGCATCTCCAGAACGGCCTGGTTTGCGCCGCCGTGCAGCGGGCCGGACAGGGCGTTAATGCCGCCGGCGATGGAGACGAACATATTGGCCTGAGCGGAACCAATCATGCGCACGGTGGAGGTGGAGCAGTTCTGCTCGTGGTCAGCGTGCAGGATAAGCAGCTTATCCAGGGCCTTAGCTACAACCGGGTCAACCTCGTACTCCTCGGTGGGGTAGCCGAACATCATGCGCAGGAAGTTCTCGCGGGCGTTCAGGCTATTATCCGGGTACATATAAGGCTTGCCCTGGGAAGCGCGGTAAGCATACGCAGCCAGCATTGGAACCTTAGCCAGCAGGCGGACGGTGGCCTTATCCAGCTGCTCTGGGTCCAGCGGGTTGAGCTGATCCTGGTAGTACGCGGAAAGAATGTTAAGGGAGGAAGCCAGCACGGCCATTGGGTGCGCGTTGCGCGGGAAGATATTGAACGCGGCCTTGAAGTCCTCATCCAACAGGGTGTGGTGGCGGATTTCGCGGTTAAAGTGGCTGAGCTCTTCCTCGTTAGGCAGGTGTCCCTTAATCAGCAGGTAAGAAACCTCATTGAACGTGGCGTTTTCCGCAAGGTCCGCGATATCGTAGCCGCGGTGGCGCAGGATGCCCTCTTCGCCGTTAATGAAGGTGATCTTGGACTCGGTGGAACCGGTGGAGGTATAACCAGGGTCGAAAGTAACGAGTCCGGTCTCGTTACGGAGCTTGGAGATGTCAAAGCCAGAGTCGCCCTCGGTGGACTGCTTGATGTCCATCTCGTACTCGCCGCCTGGGTACTGGAGCACTACCTTGTTGTCTTCAGAAGCCACGGAAGTTCCTTTCTCTATGTGAAGAGTCACTATTAAGCACTAACTTAAAGAAGTTAGCTTGATACCTCTTCACACTTTAGCAAACTTTGTGACGCCGCCTACAAGTTTCGGTCAGCTAAAATAACTGCCGTTCGACCGGAACTGTTCTACACTTGCACGCATGAGCACTCCAGAACTTACGCTGCCCACCGACCTCCTGCCTGCCGACGGCCGCTTTGGCTGCGGCCCCTCCAAGGTTCGCCCCGACCAGCTTGCGGCCATTGACCCCGCAGTCATGGGCACTTCTCACCGCCAGCCGGCAGTGAAGAACCTCGTAGGTTCGGTGCGTGAAGGTTTAAGCGATCTCTTCTCCCTGCCAGAGGGATACGAGATTGTCCTTTCTCTGGGCGGCGCTACTGCCTTCTGGGATGCTGCCACCTTCGGGCTCATTGAACGCCACTCCGCCCACCTCACCTTTGGCGAGTTTTCCACTAAATTTGCCAAGGCCGCCGCGGGTGCACCCTGGCTCGATGCCCCATCCATCGTGGAAGCCCCCGTGGGCACGGCGCCCGACCCACGCGAACTCTCCGCGGAGGCGGACGTCGTCGCTTGGGCACACAATGAAACCTCCACCGGTGCGATGGCAGAAGTCACCCGCCCGCACCCCCGCAATGATCAACAGCTGGTGGTCGTGGACGCCACTTCCGGCGCGGGTGGTCTGCCCGTGCACATCTCCGATACGGATGTCTACTATTTCTCGCCGCAAAAGTGCTTTGCTTCCGACGGCGGCCTGTGGCTCGCCGCCATGTCCCCCGCCGCGCTGGAGCGGATTGAGAAAATCAACGCCTCCGAGCGCTATATTCCCAACTTCCTCAACCTGCAGACAGCAGTAGATAACTCCCGAAAGAACCAGACCTATAACACCCCGGCAATCGCCACCCTGCTCATGCTGGATAACCAGGTCCAGTGGATGAATGCCAACGGCGGCCTGGACGGCATGGTTGAGCGCACTACGGAATCCTCCACCACGCTGTACAACTGGGCCGAATCCCGCCCGGAGACCACTCCCTTCGTCGCGGAGCCTGCGTCCCGCTCGCTCGTGGTGGGCACCATCGACTTCGCAGAGTCCGTCGATGCCGCAGCGCTCGCCGCCACCCTTCGCGCCAACGGCATCCTGGACGTGGAGCCCTACCGCAAGCTGGGCCGTAACCAACTGCGCATCGGCATGTTCCCGGCTATCGATCCGGCCGATATCGCCAAGCTGACCCAATGCATCGACTACGTCTTGGATGCGAAATAACGCCTCACCCCAACATGCCCCGCCGCCTCGCAGGCCGCGGGGCATATTCACGTTATAGTTGAATGCATCACAGATATGTCCGCCGTCGATAGGCAAAAGGAGCGCCCTATTATGCGCGAGCTGTTCCCAGTTGACAGCGAGTCGACCGAAACCTCTTTGGTGCTGCGCACCGAAGACGGCGAAGAGTTTTTCCTCTCCATCACCGATGAGCTGCGTGAGGCCCTGCAGGGCGAGCAGGAGGAAACCCCGGAAGAGGAACCGGCGGCTCCGGCCATCAGCCTGGCCAAGCCCACCAAACCGGAACCGGTGGAAGAGACAAAGATCCGCCCGGCGGAGATCCAAAACCGCATTCGCGCCGGTGCCTCCGCGGCGGAGCTGGCGGAAGAAATGGGCGTGACCGAATCTCGCATCGAGCCCTTCGCCTACCCGGTCATGCTGGAGCGCAACCGCATCGCGGAGATTGCCAAGCAGGCCCACCCCGTCCGCGAGGACGGTCCGGCCAAGCTCACCTTGTGGGAGGTTCTGGCCACCGCCTTTGCCGCCCGTGGACACTCGCTCTCCGAGTCCACCTGGGATGCCTACCGCCACCAGGGCGAAGCCTGGATCGTGCGCGTGACGTGGAAGGCCGGCCTGTCCGAGAACGAGGCCGAGTGGTACTTCAAGCAGTCCATGTCCTCGCCTGCCACGGTGGAAGCGCGTAACTCGGTGGCCGCGGACCTGACGGACCCGGATTTCGTGCAGCCGGTACGCTCGCTGACCTCGCTGGGCAGCGGCCGCTATGACGAAGCTATCGATGGCGACCAGCCCAGCAACGTCACTGACCTCACCGCGCCAACCACCCCTCCGGAAGAGCCGGAGGAAGAGAAGTTCTTGCAGAATCCCTCGCCAGAAGAAAAGCCCGCCAAGCGCCGCCGCAAGGCCGTCACCCCGCATTGGGAGGACGTGCTGCTCGGCGTTCGCTCCAATACCAAGCGCCCTAGGGACTAATCGTGGACATCTCTCACGCAGTACTCACTCTCTGGTACATCTCTCAACCCAATGCGGAAGAGGTGTTGAAAACCGAGCCCAAGGCAGACCGCGGCTTTGGGCGGAAGTTCCTCGCCCAGCTGGACCCGACTTTCCCGGTCACACCGATTGGGCAATTCCCGCTCAACCGCTCCGCGCAGACGGATCCGAACGAGTACTATATCGGCGGCTACCCCGGCATCACTGTGGTGCAAACGGTGTGTGAAGGCGACTCTGTCCTCCTCTCTCAGCTGCCGGACACGCTGCTCAACGCGGTGCCCGCCCAGCGGGTTATCGCGCTGGCAAGCAACGAGAAGGAAGGCTACGCCGGCTTTGCGCTCTGGGAGGGCGGCGAGCTCAAGCGCTGCCTTTGCGCTACCCGCGAGCACCTTTATGAAGACACCGGCTTGCCCGAACCTTTCGAGGCTCCTTATTGGGCGGGCGAAAAATACGAGCCGCTGGGCGGAATCTCCCTGCCTTTCGAGCCGCAGGGCATCATGGAAGCGGCCCAAGAATACTGGCTTGGCATTGAGGTCGGGTACGAGGGCCCTGATCTCGACGTCGTGGGCTACGCGGTCGATGGCCGCCCAGAGCCGAAAATCGACCCGCCGAAGCCCAAGCGGACCGTTGGCGAGCTAGCGGCGCAATCGGCCAATAAGCTGGGGCTCAACGATTACGATGACTACGAGGATCACAACGCCGAGCCGGAATCCACCGGCGAGGAAATTATCTCCACCGCCAAGCACTTGGGCTCGCTCATTGGCAATTGGAGCGCTCAGACGTTTAGGTCGCTCAAGGAGCGCTGGCGCTCATAAAAGGAAATGGCGGCGGCGGTCGCCACATTAAGAGAATCGGTGCCAGGGGCCATCGGTATGCGTGCGCGTATATCGGTGGCCTTCATTGCGTGTTCGGTAAGGCCGGGGCCTTCCGCGCCGACGAGCATCGCCACCTTATCTAGGCCATGCATGGCCTCGGCCAAGTGCACCGCGTGGGGGTTGGGGGTTAAGGAAATGAGGGTAAAGGAGGCGTCGGCAAGCGCCTGCAAGGAACGCTGCCAGGTAGTAAACCCGCCTTCTAAATGGGCAAAGGGCAAGCGCAGCACGTGCCCCATAGACACGCGCACCGAGCGCCGGTAGAGCGGATCCGCGGCACCGGAGCCCAGCAGCACCGCATCCACGCCCATGCCGGCGGCATGGCGGAAGATGGCGCCGATATTTTCATGATCTCCCACGCCCTCGAGCACGGCGATGGTTTTTGCGGTCTCTAGGATCTCGCCCACCTCCGGCTCCGGGGCGCGATCCGCGGCGGCGACCAGCCCGCGGTGCATATCGAAGCCGGCCACCTCCGCTAGGGTCTCGCGAGAGACCTCGTAGATGGGGCACTCGGGTTCGCCATACTCGGAAATATAGGCCTCCACCTTCTTGGGAAAGCCCACAAGGCAGCGCATGGGGAACCGGGATTCGGCCAGCCGGGAGACCACCAGCGGGCCCTCAGCAATGACGAGACCCTCGCCGGACTTATCGGATTTGTTGAGGTTCCGAATATCGTCCAGGCGAGGGTCTGTGGGGTCAGTAATCAGCATGCCCTTAGGCTAGCCGATGGCATTGGAAATCGGATCCATGCCAAAGAAAATCACGAAGAGGCCAGCCAAGAGCCACATGATCCAGTGCACGTCCTTGGCCTTGCCGGCGAAGGTGGACATGAGCGCGAAGGAGATGAAGCCCACGCCGATGCCGTTGGCAATGGAATAGGTAAACGGCATGATCACGATGGTGAGGAAGGCGGGGATGGCGATCTCCATCTTGGTCCAGCGGATCTCGGTCAGCTGCGCGGCCATCATCACGCCGACGATGACCAGCACCGGGGAGGCCGCCTCGATGGGCACGATTTCATACAGCGGCGTCAAGAACATCGCGGCGAGGAACAGCACACCGGTCATGAGGTTGGCCAGGCCGGTGCGGGCGCCATCGGCAATGCCGGCGGAGGAATCCGCAAAGACGGTATTGGAAGAAGCAGAGCCCAGGCCGCCGGCCACGGCGCCGAAGCCTTCGACGACGAGGGCCTTCTTCATGTCGGGGAGGTTGCCGTCGGCGTCGACAAGCTTGCCTTGCTTGCCCAGGCCGGTCATGGTGCCCATCGCATCAAAGAAGTTGGTCAGCAATAGAGTGAAAATCAGCAGCACCGTGGAGACCACGCCGATCTTGGTAAAGGCGCCCACCAGGTTCACATCGCCCACGATGGACAGATCCGGAATGCCGCCGAGCGCCTCCGGCTTCACGGGCGCGGCCATGCCCCAATCCTCGGAGCCGGTAAACGCCTGGATAATAAACGCGATGATAGTGGTGAGCACGATGGCGATGAAGAGCCCGCCCGGCACGTTCCGGATGACCATGAAGGAACAGATAATGAGGCCGATGACAAAGACCAGCGCCGGCCAGGTAGAAATCGAACCATTGATGCCCAGCCCCACCGGTACGGTGGTATTCGCAGCGTCCGGCACGCGGGTGACAAAGCCGCCATCCACGAGGCCGATCATGGCGATGAACATGCCGATGCCCACGCCCATCGCCGCCTTCATGGACTGCGGGATGGCGTCAAAGACGGCGGTGCGGAAACCGGAGATGGCCAGCAGGACGATGATGATGCCCTCGATGACCACCAGGCCCATGGATTCTTGCCAGGTCAGCCCGCTGGTGGCGACCATGCTCACGCCCACAAAGGTATTCATGCCGAGGCCGGCGGCCATGGCGAAGGGATACTTGGCAATGGCGCCGAAGAGGATGGACATGACGCCGGCGACCAGCGCGGTGGCGGCGGCGACCTGTGGCACGCCCAGCGCGTAGCCTTCCGCGTCCTCGGTAGTACCGAGGATGAGCGGGTTCAAGAGGATGATATAGGCCATGGCGAAGAACGAGACCGTTCCCGCGCGTAGCTCGGTTCCGATGGAGGAACCACGTTCAGAGATATGGAAATAGCGATCGAGAGTGGCTTTCAACGCCTGCGCCTTTCACGTACAGCGAGTCTTACGCCATAAGTGTGCTGCCTTAATCCTCGATTTCAAAATCCTGGAAGATGGGCTTTTCATCATCGAAGGCCACTTCCGGGGTCTTTTCTTCCCGCACGCGCGTCTGCGAATGCGCACCGCAGCCATAGCGCGAGTGCACCACCCGGCCGTCCGCCGAGTACTCATTGGCGCAGACGCCGTAATTGTCCATCAGCTGCACATAAAACGCACAGGTGCGGCATTGCAGGCGCGCCTTGGCCGCCATATCCGTATTTGGGCCGAACTCCGTGCGCCAGCGCTTCTTGGCGTCTTCCAGGCCGGACGTGGATAGGTTATCCCCGTCCAGGCGGGAATCATCTACGGCCGGTGGCATCAGGTCTCCGGGGCCGAGGTCACCGGGGCGCACGCGGTCCTCATAGGGCACCCATTCCGGCGGCTGCAGGGCCTCCCCGCCCGGCACCAGCGCTACCTCATTGACGGTGACGTAGCGCGATCCCTCCGCGCAGGCGAGCACCGCCTGCCATTCCCAGCCGGGGTATCCAGGCATTTCTGCTTCAAATCGGTGGGTAGCAACGTTTCGGCCCATCCCGGCGACGCCGATATGCTTGCCGACGCCCCCTTCCCCCACCTCATCCAACGCCTCGCGCGCGATGCGCACGGCGCGGGAATCGATCAACGGATTTGCTTTTCGCTTACTCACGCCCCTCATTATTCATTATGGAGCGCACCCGGTGGTACATATGGTGCATGTCGTTTCTTTCCCGCGCCGCCTGCATTCTCCTCCCCTGCACGCTCGTTGCCTGTTCCTCTACCCCAGCTGAACCCGAAGTAGAACACCTCTCCGTCGAGGTTCTCGGCACCGCTTCCCTGCCGCCCAATTCCTTTACGCAGGGCCTCGAAACCGATCCGGACGGCAACCTGCTCCTGGGCACCGGCCAATGGGGAGAATCCCGCCTGGAGCGCTTCTCCCCCGAAACCGGCGAAACCTTGGCCGAAACACGCCTGGATAGCCGCTACTTTGGCGAGGGCATCACCCAAACCGGCGATTCCATCTGGCAGCTGACCTGGAAGTCCGGCCAAGCCCTGAAATACGACCACGACCTGCGCCAAATAGATACCGCCACCTACTCGGGCGAGGGCTGGGGCCTGTGCAATACCGGCGAGGATCTCCTCCTGTCCGATGGCTCTGCGACCCTGCGGCACATGGACCCAGAGACCTTCGCGGAGCGCTCCACTACCGACGTCACCCTAGAGGGAAAGCCCCTCGAAGACATCAATGAACTCGAGTGCGTAGGCGACGCCGTCTACGCCAATGTCTGGATGGATGACAATATCTACCGCATCGATCCCTCCACCGGCCGCGTGACCGCCGTAATCTCTACCGACGCGATTGATAAGTCTCGCTATACCAACCCCGATGATGTCCTCAACGGCATCGCACACATCACAGACGATGAGTTCTGGCTTACCGGCAAGCGGTGGGAAGAACTCTTCCACGTTCGAGTAAGGTAAAGGCCCATGGCAACCCGTAAGGAAGCAAGGAAAAAGTCGCTGCTGCAGATCTTGGCCCTCATCGTGGTCGTGGCGGTCATCGTCGCCGCCGTAGTGATCTTCCAAAATTGGTGGAACCAGCGCCCGGGTCCCGATCCCCGCGACATCAAGGTCACCGCCTCCGTGGGCGATAAGTCCATCGACGTCGCCCCGTACATTACATGCGAGCCCGGCACCGAGTGCCCGGAAGGCGAGGTCCCGAACCTCACCGTGGGCGATGATGACACCCTCAAGCTCGATATTCCCGAAGAAATCTCCGACCACGAGTGGAAGATTCTTTCCATCTACGATGACCCCGCCGCCAACGATGAAACCGCACACGGCGCAAACGAGACCACCGAGGTATCGATCCCCGGCTCGGTAGACCCCATCAAGGCCTCTACCGGCAAGCGCCCCCGCCTCAAGGTGGTGGAGATTTCCTCCATGATGATCGGCACCGATGACAACGGTGACGAAACCCCCTTGGCCACCGTGTGGTCACTGACCACGATGACCGATAAAGAACGAGAAGCCTCCGCGGAGGAATCCACGAAGGCTTCTGATTAGCTATCCAAATCCTTCGCGATAGCGCGGAGGATTTCTGCTACCTGGCGCCCAGTCTTTCGCTCCGGGTAGCGGCCGGAATTGAGCACCGGCTGAATCTGCGACTCCAGCAAGGTCATTACGTCAGAGACCATGCTGCCGAGCTCTTCCGGCTTGCGGGCCGGCGTGCGGCGACGCGGCTTATCCAATACCTTGACCCGCAGCGCCTGCGGACCGCGGCGCCCGGCCGCGAAATCGAAGTCGATGCGCTGGCCGGGGAACAGTTCCTCTACTCCCTTGGGCAGCACGTTGCGGCCAACATAGACGTCTTCATCGCCCGGGTTGCTGACGAAACCGAAACCTTTCTCGGCGTCATACCACTTCACTTTGCCAATAGGCATAGGTACCCACCTCTTCTCTAGGGGAAAATCTATATTTTAGCCGCCTGGTCAAAACAACAGAAGTCGCGCACTCTAATGCGACACACCCGCTCTACATGACACAGATCACACATTGGCGCCCACCTGCGGAGATAGCCCTTCACTCACCACATTTGTCTCATTTCTTTCCCATTTAGTGCCCATAACGTGACACTTTCGTTATAAACCGCTACGCTGTCCCCCAGACACTTAAAAGCCGTTAAGAAAGTTGCCCTCGCCCGCCCTTTCTTTTTGGTACATAATTTTTGCACTTAATGCGGGCACACAGAGAGGACTAACTACATGGGACGCCACTCCGCTAAGAACCGTATGGCCGCTAAGTTCACCGCCGGCACCGTCGCTTTCGGCGCCGCCGCTGCCATCATGGCACCGACCGCATCCGCTGCCCCAGATTCCGACTGGGACCGTCTGGCACAGTGCGAGGCCGGCGGCAACTGGCACATCAACACCGGCAACGGCTTCTACGGCGGACTGCAGTTCAACCCGCAGACCTGGCAGGCTAATGGTGGCGGCGAGTTCGCCGCTACCGCCGATCAGGCTTCCCGCGAGCAGCAGATTGTCGTCGCTGAGCGCGTGCTTGCTTCCCAGGGCTGGGGCGCATGGCCGGCTTGCTCCGCTTCCCTCGGCCTGAACTCCGCTCCGACCCAGCGCACTGCTCCGTCCGCTGCCCCTAAGGCTCCGGCCCAGGCACCGGCTCCGGTAAAGCAGGCTGCCGCTCAGAAGTCCGACGAGCTGGCTGTTGATGCTCTGTACAACACCATCAAGAATGCCGCTAACTCCTACGGCCTGGCACTGCCTGCGCAGTTCACCGAGCTGTACAAGGCTAACCGCCACGACTTCAACAACTTCTACTCTGCCAACCGCAACGTCATCGACCCGATTGCGCAGATGATTGAGAACATCACTCGCTAAGACATAGCGATAAAGGACCCTTTGCAAATGCAAAGGGTCCTCTTGATTTCTAGCGGTCGTGGAAACACCTGACATGGGTTAGGTGATTGTGTGGAGTCGAAATGGGTTCCGGATTCTGCTGTTGTGGCGCG